>WQTQ01000077.1 GCA_009786175.1 Bacillota bacterium
TAAGGGGACGTAACCTATATTTACTTGTTACATCCCCTTATGTATGGGCTATATAAGAGGGTGGGCGGGTTTTATCTCCCGCAAACGCTTTTGTTGCCTGTGTTTTTTAGACTAACCTTTTGGTTGTCCTCTTTAGCATAAGCCTTTGGGGTTGAATAGTTGGGTGTTTTATGTCTGGAGAGATTATGTTAGTTGTCCTTATGGTCAGCGCCAAGGGGCGACAACGACGGATATAGCAAATAGGGCAGCACAGAATATAAGAAACCACAGAGGTCAAAACCATCAAGTAACGATTAGACAAATTACCTCACCACAACAGTTTACAGAGTTATGGCGAGAAATGTTTAACTCTGGTGTGGTATATGATGTCAAAATAATCGGGCATGGTTCCATTGCACATGTAGGAAATGAACCGGGGAGTTTTATGTCAGCTACGGGCAGTTTAACACCTTGCCTTATGGCAATGTATGTTCCTGGGGCAAGAATTGGCGTAGCGTTCCTAACAATGCCTGGCGGTAGGTTTTACGCTAGAAGCCACGGACAAATGGGGGCAAATTCGCGATCTGTAGCTGATTTACAACCTGTAACAATGAAAAATTTAACTTTAATTGCTTGCAACCAAGCACACCGCGGTAGTTACAATATGGTTTACGGAATGGGGAAGCGGCACAATATAACAGGGTTTATTACAGGCGTTGAGGGTGGCGCAGTCTTTAGATTTAGTGATAATCGCCTAGTAGTTGGTGGTGCTACTAGCGTTGTTCCCAGCGCGTGGCGCAATCCCATTGAATACGCTCGATTTGTGAGGCGGAACGCGACGTGGTATTCATGGAGGGTGGATAACCAAAGGGCAGGAGTGAGAACTTTTCGTGGATCTAACTTTTAGGAGGGCTGATAGTGATTTCAACCAGTAAAATTAAGTTTATTGTGATTATTCTTATTATAGTCCTGCTTGTAATGTTTTGGCACGGTTGTTTTAGCCGAAATAGTTTTAGTTTAGAGATAATTGCGGACGAAGTTTATAGCATTGCCGGTTTCCGATATGGTGTAGGAGATAGATATATAACGTGCAGAAATGAAATCCAACGGATTGTTAGACGATTAAATTCTTATCGTTTGACGCCGATGGAACCAAGTGAGATTGTTGTAATGGGCGAAACACCACGAGTTTCTATGGTGCTTTTCGATGAAGGTGGTTATCGTGGTTGGGTGATTGTAATGAGAGGAGAAAGACAAATGCAGATTGCACAGACTCCAGTCGGGTATGAGGGATTGCGAGATTGGCACAGAATTAGAGGTTTTCGTGGTTGGTTTGCGCCGAGAGTATTAGAATAAAGAACTAGCGATTGTATTCAACTTGCCTGCAACTTGCCACCACAGGAATAACGGCAATACAATAATAGCATAAAAAGGTGTTTGACCGAAAAGTGAACGCCTTTTTATGTTTAGAAGGAGTGTCCAAAATTAGAAAAGTTCAAGTTGAGGACGCCGTTTTTACAGCTTTAGTGAGGTCAGCGTGCGCCCAATTGACTTCTCAGAAAACAGCGACATTTTTATCCGTCTAACTTTTATCAAGCATCGTGTTTTGGGGACAAAACACAACTTGTCAGGGAATCCCTGAAACCCTCCAGTCAAAAAAAGAAATTTTTACGGTGATAAAATTTCCGCCACCGGCGGGGACGTTAGGACGAAAGACGTGGTTATGATATTACAAACTTGAAAGTTTGGTGGAACTGGTCGCCCGATGGTTGACGCTACCGCACTCCACCGCCGAGCAAGCTCGGCAGTTCCGTTTGGTCTTTTTATAGTGTATTCATATGACCATCGGTAATGAGGCAAAAATAAATTATGTGGCAGCGGGGACACAAAAAACTCTCGCAAATACTATTATGCAAGGGGAATGATTATGAGTAACAGAACCATAGAAATTAAGTGTCGCCTAAACCAGAGGGAATTTGACAAACTAAACAATCGTGTTAAAAAAACCGGAATGTCACGCGAGAATTACCTTCGTCATCTAATCAACAGTCTCGTGCCCACCGACACTCCGCCGCCCGATTACTTTGCCATGATGAAAGAGCTGCGTCAAATCGGAGTCAGTTTAAAACAAATCGCGCATAAGGCGCATATGCTAAACGTGATTGACACAAAACCTTACTCCGAAAATATAGCCGCTCTAAATACCGCAGTGGTAGAAATTACCAATGCAGTCATGCTCCCACGTAAAATTGAAATGCAGACACCTAAAAAATAAATACAAAAGAGTGGACGAGGCGCAAGCGGTTCGCAAGAGTTCTTCATGCAAATGTAAATTTTTTGTGAACGAGGGTTGATAAATCGGCTCTGACTGTGGAAATAGGTAAGGAGATAAATATATTACTCCTTACCTGCTTCCCTTTTTTGGGGTGAGTTGGGAAAAGTAAATATCCATTCATCAAACACGTTCCCATTGCTTTTGTGATGAGCATAAGCCACGTTAGCGATTGCGCCGAGACGATTTGTGGGATAACGGAAACAGGGTTTCATATTGCTTTTGAGCCTGCTTGTCCTTAACCCACAAATCTAGCGAGAACAGTCGGCTATAAATGTCAGATTGCCACCGACACGGCGAAAACAGGCAAATGGGGATAATGATACTCCTGCCCGGTCATAAAGTCGAGCGGTAAAACCGTCGTAACAAGTGGGGGCAGCTCGGAGAGAACCTCGGAGGGGTGAGATTCCCGTGGAGCGGTCAGCAACCCGCCGTTTGATGATTTCCCAATATCTTGGTGACGAAGACAAATAAAGATGATTTTGATAGATAAAACGAGAATAAGAGGAGACTATTTTAATGACCAAAACCGAAAAATCAGCATCTGACAAACTTTTTGCCGAGCGTGATTTAGTGATAAACGGCACAAAATTTCGTGTGCAAAGCGTTTTTAACGAGAAAGTAGAGCTGGAATCCGCCATCAAAAATGTCGTTGTCAGAAAGATGTCAGAGCATGAAAAAGCAAGTTAAATGATAATAAATCGCCGTGAAAATTAGAAATGTCATCTAAATCATCGAATAATCGAATAATCGACAAGTCGCTATTGAAAAAGGTACTGCTTTTTGGTATGCTTTCTATACTGCGTAGCGGCTTGTCGTTTCTTCAAAGAATAGGAGGAAACATCATGAAGAAGCGCGAGTACTACAACGTCGGTATCTATTGCCGTCTATCAAAAGACGATGTTGGTAGCGGTGATAGCTCCAGTATTACAACGCAAAAATCAATGCTTGAGAAGTATGTCCATGACAATGGGTGGGCGGTCTATGACTGTTATATAGATGATGGTTATAGCGGCACAAACTTTCAAAGACCTAACTTTGAACGTATGATTGATGACATCGAAGCCGGAAAAATAAATATGGTCGTAGTAAAGGATCTGTCAAGGCTTGGCAGGAATTACATTATGACGGGCCAATACACAGACTTTTACTTCCCCGACCGTGGTGTTCGGTTTATAGCTCTAACTGATGGTATAGACACCAAAAACGCCGATAACGACATAGCCCCATTTCGCAATATTCTGAATGAAATGTATTCAAGAGACCTCTCTAAGAAAATTCGTTCATCAATGCGAGCAAAAAAGTTAAAAGGTGAATATGTTAGCAATTATACGCCAATCGGGTATTTGAAGGATCCAACCAACAAAAATCGCCTTGTAGTCGAAGAAGAAGGTGCAGCGATTGTACGCAGAATCTATGAAATGTGTGCAAATGGAAATGGCAGCAAAAAAATCGCTAAAGTTCTGAATGCCGAAGGTGTGTTAAGTCCAATAAACTATCGGCGGTTGCACCGAGGGCATGATGTAGACATTAAAGGTAACTTTTGGCACGTTGAAAGCGTGGCACATGTTCTTAGAAACAGGATTTATACAGGCGATATGGTTCAAGGTATCGTTGAATGTTCGCAGTTCAGAAGAACACCGGCAAAACGCAAGCCAAAAGAAGAATGGATAATTACGCCAAATATGCACGAGCCAATCATTGATCGTGAATTGTGGGAACGAGTGCAGATATGTGTTAGTTCCCGAAAGCGTGTCACCCGTGACGGTGAAGTCCAATTGTTTGCAGGATTCTTAAAATGTGAAGATTGTGGTGGTTCACTTAGCTATTCGTCCTCGCATGGAAGTGAGAACTATACTTGCGGTCTATATCGTAGGAATGGGAAAAACTCGAAGAGAGGCTGCACCGCCCACTATATCCGTAAGGATACGTTGGAGCAGGTCATATTGGATGATATTAAGCGGCACGCAAAATTAGCTGTGTGTGACGAAAAAGGTTTTGCCGACAAACTGCTTGCCATGAACGATGAAAATCAGAATCATCAGTTAAAAGCGTTGAATACGGAACTAAAAAGCGTCGAAGCGAGACATTCCGAACTCGATAAAATTATCAAGAAGCTGTTTGAAAATACGGTAGAAGGCACTCTGACCGACAGCAGATTCCAAAAGCTGTCCGTGGAGTACGAAACCGAACAAACAAGCCTTGAAAGGCGGATTGAGGATATACACAATGAGCTTGATAGACTAACCCAAGGTCGTGAAGATTCCACAGCTTGGGCGGAACTTATCAAGGATTATTGCCAAATAAAAAACCTTGACCGAATTATTCTTACCGAACTTATTGAGAAGATTGTCATAGGTGAATCACGGATTGTCGATGGCGAAAAAGTAACCGACATAACTATTTACTACAGATTTGTAGGAGCGGTGGGACAGCTCGCCGCCTAAAACGCCTGTTAAGTTAGAGTTTGATAACCAACATTAAGCTCGTAATATAGATATTTTATGTTGTACTGCTCAAAGAGATATACTCTGGAGAATACTACGACTGGGAAACGGGGACATACTACCTACGAGCGAGACATTTTAATCCAAGGACAGGTCGCTTCACGCAGCCGGATCCGTTCTGGAACATTCACAACATGCAAAGCGGCCCCAACGCAATTATGCAAGCTGCAAACTTGTTCGTGTTTGGCATCAATAATCCGGTAAGATGGATTGACCCGAGTGGTTTGTTTATAATTCCTGCGGCAATGAACCCAACACACAATTTGGGTTTGGGACCTATACTCGGAATAGGACCAATAATAAATCATAATCCTATTGTTGGAGTAAATACCGGTGCGGGAACAAGTGTGATTCAAGGTCCGGCAGGCGCGGGGACAAGCGTGAGTCAAGGCTCAGTAGTAGGCGCAACTTCAAGCCAAGTAACAAGCGGTAATATGATGATAATAGGCACACCGTTCTTTGGATTTGGCTTTGGATTTGGATTTGTATTTGTACTTGCTGCTGCATGCCCTGTACAAAGAACCTTGGATACCGGAGGTTCAGGCGGCGGAGGAAAGAGCCCCCCCAGGCGGAACAAAATTATCCTCAGGGTTTCGGGCGAACCCGCAACCAGCAACGGCGCAACCAATCCCACCCACTTCTCAAACATCTGCGGCTAGAG
>WQTQ01000078.1 GCA_009786175.1 Bacillota bacterium
CTTAGCATAAACTTCCGCATTGGCCAGCGGCTGGCCGTTGTAGGCATGAACGGCAGCGGTAAAACCACCATGATAAAACTCCTGTGCCGCCTGTACGACCCTACCGAGGGCGAAATAACTTTAAACGGCATAGACATACGAAAGTACCGCTTTCATGAATATATGGCCATATTCTCCGTGGTGTTTCAGGATTTTGGGCTGTTTGACTTTACACTGGCGCAAAATGTGGCAACCAGCGCGAAACCGGATTTTGCGCGGGTTACGGAATGTTTAGACAAAGCCGGCTTTGATATGAAGGGCATGGAATTAGATTCCTACCTGTACAAAGGCTACGACGAAAACGGTATAGAAATTTCCGGCGGGGAAGCACAGAAAATCGCGCTGGCAAGGGCACTATACAAAAACGCGCCGTTTATTGTCCTGGACGAGCCCACCGCCGCCCTGGACCCTATCGCGGAGTATGAAATTTACAGTAAGTTTAACGAAATTGTAGGCGAAAAGACAGCAATATATATTTCCCACCGTTTATCCTCCTGCCGCTTTTGCGACGACATTGCCGTGTTTGACAAAGGAAAGCTTGTACAAAGGGGCAGCCACGATCGGTTGGTAGCGGACGCGAAAGGTAAATATCACGAACTTTGGAACGCGCAAGCGCAGTATTATGCGTAGTGCTTTGCGAGGAGTGAAACGACGAAGCAATCCAGCGACTTTGGCTTACATTTAAAGTCGCTGGATTGCTTCGTCATCTAACGATTCCTCGCAAAACAAATCGTATTTGCATAATGTGAAATTTTTGGTATTATTTAACCGACACAAAATTTCATAGTGAGGTGTTCGTATGCATATGCCGGTAATTTTTGTTTTATCCGTTGTCGCAGTAATTGTCCTTGCCATGTTTGGCAAAATCATTCGCAAGGCCCACGCCAAGCTGGCCCCGGAACCAATGGAGCGGGACAGCGTAAAAGAATTTGAGGAAGCCAACGCCGTCACACAGGAACAGCAGCGGTGGCTTGCCTTTGGCGCGCCCATGGCATACTACCGTAAGGAATCTGCCCGTATTTTCAAATTACTGCCCGACGATTACGGCAACGCTAAAGATTTGCAGCCCCTGTTAGACATGGTAAACAACAAATGGCAGGTGACAAACACCGAGGAAGCCAAAACCTTGTTGGAGTCCAATGTAACATGCGAATGCGACACCCCTGTGGCAAACGAGATTTACAAAAGATTTATAGCCGGTCACGAAAAACGGGACGAGTCCTGGTTTGGCAGGTACCTTCACGACAACTTTTTTGTGACCGTGGACGACATTAAAGACCTTGAAGGCCTTGACACAAGTTACAAGGCCGCGGTCAAAAACTCTGCCACAGCGTTGGACTGGTACATTATCGCCGCCACCAACAAGGAAGGCTACGAAGAAAAAACCGAGGAAGAAATCGAAAGCGATATACAGGAAAAAACCCGCGAACTGGCCTTAAATTCCCTTCGCGCCACAATTACGGGCGGGGTCAAATCTTACGGGGATGTTATTTCCCGTTTAACAGACCCGCTGATAGAAAGCCACAAGCATCCCCACAACGAGACATATGAGATAAATAATTTTGCCGCCTGCGACCTTGGAAGCGTGGCATACACTGCCCGTGCCTGCGCCGCCGTTGGCTACTTAACGGAAGAAGAAGCCTGGGCATATATCAAAAGAACGGCGGACACCGCAAGCCGCATATATTCCAACTGGCACGAATACGTTGCCGCGTACAACCTTGGCGATGCCATTGCCCATGGGAGCATGGACTCCGGTATTGACGCCGCCAAAATGAATACCTACCTGATTGGGCATAAAAACAGCCCGCTGAAGGAAGTGCAGTTTAGGTCATAACTATTCTCTCATCTTAGGAGAGCTGACCAATGCCCCAAGGTATCCAAAAATTACTGCTACGGTTAAGCCCCCTGCCATGGCAGTGGCACCGCCGGTTATCACGCCCAGCAAACCTTTTTCGTCTATGGCCCGCTTTACGCCACGGGCAAGTAGGTTGCCAAAACCGGGCAGCGGTACTGCCGCCCCTGCCCCGGCAAACTCTACAAGTCTGTCGTACCAGCCAAGGCCCCCAAGGATACACCCCGCCACAACAAAAAATACCAGTATCCGTGCCGGGGTTAGTTTTGTAAGGTCAATTAACAGTTGGCCAATTACGCAAATAAGCCCGCCAATTACAAATGCCCAAAAAATAATCATTGTCTACCGCCTTTCTGTTTCGTAAAACGCCTATGCTTCAATGGCCACCGCATGGGCAATTGCGGGAATACTTTCCCCTTGCTGCACCGTTGCCACACTGTGAAGGGCCCCTGTGGGCACAAACAGCATCTTACGGATGCCGCCGTCTTTCAGCTTCCTGTAAAAATACCCGGCCAATGTTGCCGCAGAACAGCCACAACCGCTTCCGCCGCTGTCTACGTCCTGGGTTTCTCTGTTGAAAATAAGCAGCCCGCAGTCGGTGTGAACAGTGCCGATGTCATAGCCTTCTTTTTTCATTAGCTGCAGCAGCAGCGCAGACCCGACACTGCCCAAGTCACCTGTGGCAATTACATCGTAGTAGTCCGGAGAAAGCTGCAAATCCCTAAAGTGGGTGACTATAACATCTGCCGCGGCAGGTGCCATTGCCGCGCCCATGGCAGCGGCGTCAGTTACGCCCATGTCCACCACTGTGCCTGTTGTGACGGCAGTTACATATGGCCCGTCTCCTTGTTTAGAAAGTACAACCGCACCGTCACCGGTTACGGTATAAGAGGAAGTTGGCGGCGTTTGCGTCCCCAATTCCAGCGGAAAGCGAAATGTCTTTTCTGTACTGCAAAAATGGCTGGACGCGGAAGAAACCACGTAATCTGCAAAGCCGCCGTCAATCAGCATTGCCCCAAGGGACATCCCTGCCCCAATTGCAGAACAGGCCCCAAACAGTCCAAAGTAAGAGCAGCCGAAATCCCGCACCCCATACGTAGAGCCGCTTATTTGGTTAAGCAAATCCCCTGCGAAGATATAGTTAATATCTTGCATTCGCAAACTCGCTTTTTGCACTGCCATTTCCACGGCCCTGCGGACAATCTCGCTTTGGGCCTGTTCCCATGTTTTTTTACCGAAAAGCATGTCGTCGGATATTTCGTCAAAATACTGCGCTAAAGGACCTTCGCCTTCTTTTGGGCCCACTACCGACGCCGTGGCCAGTATTGTAGGCGGCGCGGAAAATCTGACGCTTGCCTTGCCTATGTGTTTTACGCTCATAAAATAAAACCTTCCTTACACGTTTTTTGAGCTTACATATTATCTCACAAAGTAATAGATTAACCCCACAACAACAGAAGCCCCAAGGCCGTAGACGATTACCGGCCCGGCAATAATAAACATTTTCGCGCCGACGCCCAGTACAAGCCCTTCCTCTTTATGCTCGATGGCAGGCGCAGCAATGGCGTTAGCGAAACCGGTTATGGGGACAATTGAACCCGCACCCGCGTGTTTTGCCAGTTTGCTGTAAAGCCCCAGCACCGTAAGCAGAACTGCGGCCACAATTAAAATAGATGCTGTAATTAAGCTTGCGTCATCCCGCACAAGGCCCGTACGCAAAAGAACATTTTGAATAATTTGCCCAACAGCGCAAATTGCACCGCCTACAAAAAACGCTTTTACACAATTGGCAAATGTTGTAGAACTTGGTGACGCAGCTTTTACCATTTCGCTGTAGATTTGCTTGTCTTCCTTTGTTTGGTTCATAGATATCAACCTTTCATGTACCCCCTGATATCAGGGGGTCACGTTTACATATTTCCGGCGTCATAAAACCCGGGTACAAGAAAGTACAGCAACGCCCCAACAAATTTACCCAGCGCGATTGCCATTACAAAGTAAAACATCCCGTGCTGCAAACGCCCCCGCCGCGTAAGAATTGGAATTACGTTAAGCACTTCTGCCAAGGACATGGCCAACGCCCCAAAGAAAACACCGTTTGCCAGGCTTACCGCCACCACAGGCGCACTGCCTATTGGCAAGGTGAAACCTATCACGCCCGTAAGGGTTCCAAAAAAACCGCCAAGAACAATTGCAGACTCGTACACTTTAATATGCCGTTCCGTTTTAGTCTTTTGCGCCAGCCGCGGTACAACCCCCACAATTGTTATAAAAGCAAAAACCGCGCCGGATACAACCAGCCCGCTGCCAACCCCAATCAGCACCGCCAGAAGATATTTAAGAATTTCCATTGTCTTTCTCCATTCTCTCCTGCCGCTGTGCCAATGCGTCTACCATGGTTTCCGTAACTTCCCGGTCGTATTGCTCCATTTCAACCTCGATTGGGGTTGGATCCCCTGTTAATTTCTTGCCCATAAAATGGTTGTAAAATACGATAATCCCCAAACCAAGCCCAATGGAATACGGAATATTTATAATACCCGGGTTCTGTTTTTCTTCGCCAAAAAATATGCTGTAATATTTTTCAAATACTTTTGGTACTTGCCCGTCTGTATGGAAACTCATAATTGCCGTGGAAGAACCTATAAACAACACCAGCACTACGGCAGCAATTTTCAGCCATTTAAGCCAGGCCCTGTCATAGCTTTTTTTTGTCATATACTGGACCCATGTATCCGGCTCGCCCACGTTGTTTACCGTAAAATTGGGGTAGGTTTTTTGTATGACGGTAATAATATCCGTAACGCTAATCAGGTGGTTCTGCTTTTTACCCGCGCTGTTATCGATGGTAAGCAGTCGCATCTTTTTTATTTTGCCGGCCACTTCCTTTGTAGCTACAACATCGGCAACATCTTGTATCAAAACTTCTGTCCGCTCATACAAAGTTACCTTTTTTTTGGGCTTGATATAAATATCCATAGTGGCAATAACCCCTTATAAATGTTCCGTTAAATTCACGTTCCGGCTGGCGTGAGTTGTGCCGCAGCAAAATAAAAATGGATACAGCTAACACCAGTAACATGACTATGCTAACTATTATCACCCGCATATAATTTTTCATGCATTGAAACCAAAACAAAAAAATCACTCCTCCGGAATTTACTTTGAAAATTTATTTTACACCTTAGTTTCGCCGGGAAAGTGAGTGTGGTATACTTTCGAATAAATGAAAAAACCGGAGAGATAAAATGTTAACAGAAACCATAAATGAAATTGAACTGACATTTGAAACCCACAAAACCTCCTTTTCACCCTTGGGCATTGACAAGGGCACTTTAGCAATGCTGCGTGTGGCAAACCTGCCGGAAAACCTAACAGCCCACGATAAACTCCTTGACCTGGGCTGCGGCTACGGCGTTGTGGGTATTTACGCCGCAAAGCTTGTGGGCCCACAAAGTATTGTAATGAGCGACAATGCAAAACCCTGTGTAGAGCTTTCCAAAAAAAACGCGGAACTTAACGGGGTAAGCGGCATAAAAATAATCCAAAGCGACGGGTTTAACAACATCACCGACACAGGTTTTACATTTATCCTTTCTAACCCGCCCTACCACGCAGATTTTTCCGTACCAAAGCATTTTATAGAAAAAGGCTTTAACCGGTTGAAAATTGGCGGCAAAATGTACATGGT
>WQTQ01000079.1 GCA_009786175.1 Bacillota bacterium
TGTATGGCAAGCCGGTACAGGCTGGCTGGATTATTTCAACTTGCTGGACGTTAACAAAGACGGCGGTTCGTGGCGGTATATTAATTTGTACATCACCGTGTATGGCCAAACCGTTCACGTGCTGCTGGTAAATGCAAACTACACCCCGCAGCCGCCACCGGAGTTTGACTGCAATTACTGCGAAGATAAAGGCTGTGAAATTTGCGAACCTGTATTGCCAACATTTTACCTTACCGTAAGCAATGTGACCGTAAGCAATACCAACCGTCACGTTAGCGTATTTGTGGGAGGCACGGCAGAAGGCGAAATTACATTTAACCTTCGTGAAGCCGCACCGGAGCTTGTTATAACTGCGCGTAATAACCTATGGACCCCGCAAGGCCCGGTATATGGCCTGGTGGTAGGAATCCGGGGTGGTGTTACAGTTACCGAAACACGAACAGTTGAACTGGAAGTAACCCGCCAAGGTATAACCGAAACCCTTGTAATACAGGTACTGGCGAATTAGAAGGAGAGTAAAATGGCTTACATCGATGTAAAGAAATTTGGTGCCGTTGGAGACGGTAAAACGGATGACACAGCGGCATTACAAGCTGCAATTGACGAAAGTGCGAAAACCGGTACCCCGGTGTTTTTAGACGGCGGTGTGTATATGACAGGCCGGCTGAAAATGCGCCCGCATACTGGCTTGTGCGCAGAGCCTGTTTGGAAATATAGGGGCGGCCAATTGGGTGCCGTAATAAAGCTAAACGACCCTGCAGTAAAATGCCATATCGACTTAACGGATGCCTTTGGTGCGTCGTTTAACGGGGTAATTTTTGACGGCGGGCATCTTGGTGAGGGCATTCACGGGCTGATGCTGGACCACCCGGAGTTTAGCAAAGAGGAAGAAACATATCGCTTCGAGCGTTGCAAAATACAATACTACAGCGGGGACGGCGTTCACCTTAACCGGATTTGGGTTTACTCTATGCGTTTCTGCATGGTTTTTGCCAATAAAGGCCACGGGATTTACACCTACGGGTGGGATTGTTTCCTTACAGATAACTGGCTCTCCGGGAATGGTGGCGCAGGGTATTATACAGACCAAACCACCGATAAAATGATATTTACCGCCAATCGCGTAGAGTGGAACAAGCTTGGCGGCATGGTTTATAAACACGGTGACATGTTAAATATTACGGGTAATTGCTTTGACCACAATTTTGGCCCGGGGATAATGTTTACCGCAGACAGCAATATCGGCTGGGAAAATTCCGGCATTACAATTACCGGCAATGTTTTCGAGCGCAACGGCGCGGCAGACGAACACGCAGACCCTTATTGTGATTCTCAAATTTATCTTAAAAACCAAAAAGGCATTTCCCTGGTTGGTAATGTGTTTAGAACCGGCAGGGATGATAACCAACAAGGGCGCGTTAAGCCTTCGTACGGGATTGTGTATGGCGACATGAGCTACTCTGTAATTGCCAACAACACAATGCACAAAGGCGCGGCAAAGGAATTAATTGTTAACCTTGGCGGTGATACAGAGGTTGTCTGCAAAGATAACCCGGGAACGTTATGGACATGAACAAAAAACGGGAGCGGCACAGGCAGTTTTGGCAGCCACTGACAAAAGGTGAGGGTGGGTACCTTGCGGTACATGCCCCGGCTAACAATATGGGCGCGGCTGTTCCGTATCCCAAAGCCGCAAGTGTGGAAGAGCAATGGCTTTCTGCCGGGTATCGTGTCAATGTGGCAGAAGCGGAAGTTGCAAATATGTACTATGGGCAGGATGCCATTCATAATGCCTTTGTAAATTTGGGCCCCGGGGTGCAGGCGGCATTACTTGGCGCACCCTATACCTTAACAAAGGACAGTGTCTGGTTTGGCGCGGACCCGGTTATAAAAAACTGGGATTCCCCGGTTAACTTAAAAACAAACCCGCAACATGAGCTGTACAAAGCAATTGAAGAGCAGACCCGCGCACTATGCACTGCCTCAAAGGGTAGGTACGCCGTGGCTTATACAGACATCGGCGGCCAGTATGATGTGTTGTACTCTCTTCGCGGCGAAGATGTTTTGGCAGATTTAATCGAATATCCAAACGAAGTTATGGCCGCAGAAGAACAGTTGAACCGGGAGTTTGTGGATTATTTTAATACATTGTCCGGTATCATTGGCCCAAGCGGCTGCGGTTATGCAGGGTGGATTCCTATAATCAGCGATGTACCGTGGTACCCAATACAGTGCGATATGTCGGTTATGATTTCGCCAAAAATGTTTGAGAAGTTTGTGCTGCCTTCACTGGATTGGGTGTCAACCGCAATTGGGCAGTCCATTTACCACTTGGATGGGCCGGAGCAAGTTCAGCACTTGGATATGTTATTATCGCTTAAGCATGTACATGCAATTCAATGGGTGCCGTTAACCTATTCCTTAAGCAAAGCCGGCAGAAGAGATTACAGAGATTATGCGGACGAACTTTCTATAAACATTTACCGCAGGGCGTTGGCCGCAGGTAAAAAGGTTGTTGCTTTGGGCGTTCCGCCGGATCAAGTGCCTTTAATCTATGACAGGGCCGGTTGTGATGGTGTTTTTATTCAAACATGGTGCAGTACACAAAACGAAGCGGATGAACTTATTACCCATGCAAAACAATATATAAAAAATTGAAAGGTGGTACCAGTGTGAAAACAAGAACAAAAAGGTTAAAAAGCCCGGCCGTTTTAGTGCTGGCTTTTGCTCTTGCCCTAACTTTTATGCCAATTAGCCTGTCTGCTTATGCAGGGTACGGCGGCTATGCCGAAGAAGAGTTGGGTGCCGCACATCCAACCCCGGAAGTAATCACCAACCTTACAGACCGTTTGCGCCAACAACACCAGGCAGATTTGACGGCAGTTGTTACCGCGTCGTCGGTAACATCGCCCAATTATCCGCCAAGGGCAATTAATGGCATAGTTGATCAAGGGTGGATTTCTGCGTCTCAGCCGGGCGGCACAATGCTTAACCCGCCGCAATGGCTAAGGATTAACTTGGGCGAAGTTGCAACCGTAACACAGGTTGTAATTCATCAAGGCAGTTCCGGCGCAAACAGCAGAACGTACTTGGTTTTGGGCAGTACTTCACCCATACCCCCAACACCGGAAAACCTCGGTGACTTTAGCGTACTTGGCAGCTTCGACTTGCCGGGGGACGGACAAGCACCAAGAGAAACCCATTTCCATAATGTTAATAACGGAAGGTACCAATATATTTGGTTTTATGTAACACGGTCACATCCTACGCATTTTAGGGCATTTCTAATGGAAATCCAAGTTTTTGGTGCATTTGACGGTGATGGAACAGAGCCGCCGCCCGCACACCCGCAAATTGGCGAATTTTATGTGTTCTATGGTTTGCTGCATGGCCACTCTGCAGTGTCCGATGGCGGCGGTGAACCCATTGATTGGGTGCGCGGTCACCCGGACAATGCTCACCGTTTTGCAAGGGATGTTGCCGGGCTGGACTTCTTCTCTCTTACAGACCATAACAATGTTTTGAAACGCCAGGCTAATACAAGATGGACACAGTATTATTGGGATCTTTTGTACAACGCGGCTCAAAACTATAATGAAGACGGCAGATTTGTTACATTTTTTGGTCAGGAAATGTCAACCACAAATATGGGACACATTAATGTAATTCATAACCCAAACACAGGCCTTTCATTTGAGGAAAATTATTTTTTTAACTATTCCGACTTCCGTGAATTTGCCAATGAAAGAGAAGGGTTGAATGCGTTCTATAAATGGCTGGATACACAGCCCGCAGTAGGCTTCTTTAACCACCCCGGTGACTATGTTTGGGATACATGGTACCCGACAGAAAATTGGGGGCCGGAGTTTAATTTCTTTAACCCGATAGACGGGTTTATTACGGACCGTATGGTTGGTATGGAGTTGTTTAACCGCACTACAGGGTTTGAAATTTACTACTACCAGTATCGCTGGGGCGACTTTAGAGACAGACTTACACCGGATTCCAGGGTGCAATTAACAGCCAATACTTTTCTTGACGAAGCAAACCGGCAAGGCTGGAGGATAGGTGCAGCAGGTGCCGACGATAACCATTCTATGAACTGGGGTGCAAAAAATGATTTCCGTATGGCCATTCTTGCGCCGGAATTGACGCGTGACGCCCTGTTTTATGCAATGGAAAACCGTCGTTTTTATGTAACAAAAGACAGTAACCTGGCTCTCTCTTTCACAATTGGCGGCCATGAAATGGGTTCTCTTGTACAGCCCGGCCCTGCCAACCTTGTAGTCGAAGCTTTTAATGCCAATGGCCTTCGATTTAGATGGATTAGGCTTATGAGAAACGGCGAACAAATTGGATGGTGGTCATTTGATGAAGAAAACCCGCGTATTGTTCTGCCTATTAATGCAGCAGCAGGTGATTACTACTATGTAATTGTAACCCAGGCAAATGGCCGCGAAGCTATTTCGTCACCTATTTGGATTACTGCTGACGGTTTAGCCCCTGCGCCTATAACGGTCGCACCGAGCGCACCGGCAGAAGTAATATACACAGGTCATTTATACAACCATTCGTTTTCCTACTTCGCAACCGCAACCACTAACGACCCCGCGCCAACAAGACCGGCGTCTGCGGCTATTGACGGTACAACTATACCTGGTTCCGGGTTTTTGTCGGCAATGGTGGCTTCACCTGCCGCCCCTGTAACACTTACCGTTGATTTGGGCAGCAGTCAGGCAATACGTGCAATAAGAATACTTTCAAACCCAATCAGGGACTTTGAAATACTTGCCGCCAATGATGCCAATTTTACAACATACACTACCTTAAGAAGCGTTACGGGCAATACAAACGCAAATATTGCGTTTTATACGTACCGGTTGTTTGAGCCGTTGGGTGAATACCGGTATGTAAGACTTGTGGTAACACAAGGCGGCGCGGATGGCTTAGTACGTGTGGATTCGTTTGAAATTTACGGCGATCATCCGCCGGACCCGGGCCTTGGCCGCGGTGAAGGCGTAGAGTTTACAATGTACGGATGGCAGACACCATGGAACAATGCCTGGGTAACAGGTATGGTTAACCACACAAGACGTGAAGGTACAACAATACACGGTGCTTCATGCGATCAAGCTGTGGGGCGCGGGCCAGAGCGTTTATTCTTAAACAACCCGGACTTTTATAAAGGGCCGTGGGCACAAACACCGGCTTTACGCCACGTTCCAACCTTTGGCAACCCTCTTACCGGCGAGGCCCCGTGGCCAGGCGGGGGATCTTCCTGGAGGCCTGCCGTTGACGGCATGGACCGTATGCCTCAGTGGATAGCTTTAGATTTGTACGAAACAAGAAATATCGAAGTTATTCATCTTTTCCATGAGTCATTTGGCGGCGGAGAAAACAGGAATTTTAGGGTGCAGGGCAGCCATACCGGCCTTTATCACGATTTCTACAACATTGTAATTGTGGAAGGCAATACAAGCGGTGTAACTACCATTATTTTAAACGAACCCGTTGCATACCGTTACGTTCGCTTTTTAGCGACTGTCGGTTCCGGAACCGGCGGGGGAACGGTTCGTTTGTTTACATTTGAAGTGTATGGCAGAGATGATATTTCCACACCGCCGCCAGACAGAACACCACTGCCGGAAG
>WQTQ01000080.1 GCA_009786175.1 Bacillota bacterium
GTCCAGCCGATAGAAATTTCCCAACTTTCCGCGAACAAAGAAAATACATCCACACAATTGGGGTATTCCCACTTCATGTTTTCGTATTCTGTGCGAAGGCCGTGAATGAAGCCAAGCATGGCATGCAGGCCGCACGGGGTACTCCACGCCAACTCCTGCACCAGCAATGTCCCGCCGTCGCCGTTCAGTTCTTCCGGCTTGTAAAGAATATAAGCATCCGCTTCACCTTGTTCGCTGTAATGTAAATAGGTGTATTCGCGCTTAAGATGTGGGTCCCGGTCCAATATTTCTTGCCAGGCGTCACTGTCACGGAGTATTGCCATGTTTTTATCGCGAATAAACGCATTATAAACCGCAGCAAAATCTGAAAAATCCCCACCTTTTCGGTAAGATTTTACCCCGTCCGGGTACGGGTAGCCAACCATTGATGAAATAGGAATTTCTGCCTGATAACGGGTGTAGGACTGCTCGTACCCAAATTTTCGGTAATAGGAATATGAAAATGGGTACACAAAAGAGAATATTTGCCCATTATCTTTCATTTCTGTAAAAATACTCTTAAGCATTTCCCGTACAAACCCCTTGTTACGCGCTTCCGGCAATGTGGCAACACCGGAGACTATCCCTGTGGATACCGGGCGGTTGTTAAATTGCATATCAAGCGGGGTGTACTCTACGCACGAACATAGCGTGCCGTCTTCCAGGAACCCGCCCCATGCATTTTCATAGCCCTCGGAATGGGCCATTGGGTCCTTAAGCCACTCGTAGCGGTCTTCCGGTTCGAAGTCCAAAAAGCAAGTAGAGTGAAGAAGGAGTTTGTGGACATTTTCTTCCGGTTTTAGTTTTCTAATTTTCATTTACATCTCCCAATTATGGTACACATTTTGCACATCATCTTCATCGTCCAGCAAGTCCAGCAATTTGTTCATGCCTTTAAGTTCTTCCGGGGTGGAAAGGGTTGTATATGTTTGGGGCAGCATTGTTACCTCTGCAGACGCCATGGGGATATTTGCTTGCTCTAGGGTTTCGCGCACTGCAGAGAAATTTTCCGGTGATGTAAGAATTTCGTATCCGCCTTCTTGGGTAATAAAATCGTCGGCGCCTGCGTCTGCGGTTAAAAGCATCAGATCTTCTTCACTTATGCCGCAGTCTGTTTCCACCATAATTTGCCCCACTTGGTTAAACAGGAATGATACGCAGCCTTGGGTACCCATACTGCCGCCGCCTTTTGTAAAGGCGTTGCGCACGTTGGCAGCGGCCCGGTGGCGGTTATCTGTAAGTACATTTACAATAACCGCTACGCCGTTTGGGCCATAGCCTTCGTATGTTACGGCATCGAAATTGACTTGATCCATATCGCCCGCGGCCTTTTTTATACTGCGCTCGATTGTATCATTTGGCATGTTTTCGGCTTTACACTTGGCTATGGCGTCGCGCAAACGTATATTGGAGACAGGGTCGCCCCCGCCGCCGTGTTTTACCGCCATTGCAAGCTCGCGGCCAAGGCGGGTAAAAATACGCCCTTTTGCCGCGTCGTTCTTTTCTTTCCTGTGTTTTATGTTTGCAAACTTAGAATGACCCGCCATGGGTTATCCCATCCTCTCCGCCAATATATACAACGCGCATTCGATGCGCTTTTTTTGCAATTCGCAACTAATTTTATCCGGTTTTAGAATATCCCCGTGAGTGTGGTAAGCGTTGGCCATACAGCCGCCGCTGCAATAATAATGTGCCCAGCAGCTTGTACACTCCGGCTTGGCAAACACATGACATTTGCTAAACTCCGTAATCATGTCCTGTTTGACAACACCTGTATTCAAGTCTCCAAGGTGAAACTTTTCGTCCCCAACAAATTGGTGGCACGGGTACAATTGCCCGCTTGGGGTAACCGCCAAATATTCCGACCCCGCACCACAGCCGGTTACACGCTTAGCAAGGCATGGGCCGCCTTCCAGGTCCATTTCAAAATGGAAGAAGTGTACGCCCTGTCCTGCCCGTTCCCGCTGCAAAAGCGCGTCTGCAAGCTTTTCGTATTCCGCAAATAAAATGGGCAAGTCCTGCCGGCGCAAAGAGTAATCGGCTTCCTGGGGTGCCACAACCGGCTCTATGGAAATGTGCTTAAACCCAATGTCTGCCAGGTGCATAACATCCGCCGCAAAATCTTGGTTATACCGGGTAAACGTGCCGCGTACATAGTACTTTTCGTGGTTGCGGGAGTCTGCCAGTGCTTTGACTTTTTGCGAAATTTGGGCATAACTGCCGCTGCCGTCATGCTTTACGCGCATCTTATCATGTACCTCCGGCCGCCCGTCCAAACTGAGTACAACATTGTCAAAATGCTTGTTTATGTACTCGTTTGCTTCGCCGGTTAAAAGCGCACCGTTGGTGGTTAATGTAAAACGGAACTTTTTACCCGCCTCTTTCTCGCGCACACGGCCATAGGCTACAAGCTCTTTTACGGTTTCAAAATTTAGCATGGGTTCGCCGCCAAAAAAATCTACTTCCAAGTTGCGGCGCGCGCCGGAATTTTCAATCAAAAAATCAAGGGCCTTTTTGCCAACTTCAAGCGGCATTAATCCCCTGTCAATGTCATTTGCGTTATATGTTCCGTCTCCTGCAAAACAATACTTGCATTGCAAGTTGCAATCGTGAGCCATATGCAAACAAAGAGCCTTAACTACCGGTTTACGGGTTTGCATGTGTGCGTTAACGGCCCCGGAACTATCCTGTGTAAACAGTTGATTTTGATCTATCAAGCTGCGGATTTCCGCTTCAATTGCGGAGAGCTCTTCCGACCGGGAATTTATTAATAAAGACAACGCTTGCGGGTTGCCTGTAAGCCCCTTTATAACGGCAAGGGCCGCATCATCCATTTGATGGAGTGAGCCGCTGCCCACATCCAAAACCAGATTACGCGACCCTATTGTAAAACAGTGAATCACGCCTATTTCTCGCAAGCTTGGTTTGCGACAGTGCAGGATGTCTTGCAAGCGGACTGACAAGATGTTTGGCACTCACCGCAGCCCATAGCTTCTTTATGAGCGTCTTCATTTTTTTGAACTAAGTTACCAACTACAATTGTTTTGATATGTGACATTTTTACGTCCCTTTCAAAATAAATATTTTGCACACATCACAATAATAACGCCGATTTTCCTATGTGTCCAGTATAAAATTTCATATGCAGCATCATAATTCATTTATGGAGGTGAAATTGTGAAAGAAAATGATATAATGAAGTATGAAATTGCAGAAGAGCTGGGCTTACTTGAAAAAGTAAACACCACCGGTTGGAAAAGCCTGACCACAAAAGAAAGCGGCCGCATTGGCGGGCTGCTTGCAAAAAGGAAAAAGCAAAGGGGTAACTAAACATGGATTCTTATATTGGTTTTGCACAGGTATACGACCGGTTAATGACAAATGTTCCCTACGAAAAGTGGGGTAACTACATAGACGGGATACTTAAACAAAAGCTGGCAAAAGAAGAAAGCCCGCTGGTTGTAGACCTTGCCTGCGGGACGGGAACAATGACATTATTTTTGGCAAACAAAAATTATGACATGATTGGCGTAGATATTTCTGCGGATATGCTGGCCGAAGCGCAGCAGAAATCCTATGAAGCCGGGCATAATATACTATTCCTGGCGCAAGACATGCGCAAATTAGACCTTTTTGGTACAGTTGACGCAATAGTAAGTGTGTGCGACGGGATAAATTACATCCTTACACCGGATGAAATTGCCGCAGTATTTAAACGCGTCCGGTTGTTTTTAAACCCAGCCGGAGTATTTATTTTTGACATGAATACAGAGTACAAATTCAAAAACCTTTTTGGCCGCCGAAGTTTTGAAGCTAAAACCGAAAACGGACCTGCATATGAATGGGATAATAATTATGACGAAAACATAAAAATAAACGAATACAGCGTACGTTTTTATCCGGACGGTAACTTTGACAGTGACAACTTTTTTACAGAAATCCACAGGCAGCGTGCATATGAATGCCAAGACATAATAGTAATGCTGAATGAAGCGGGGTTTAGCAAAGTTTCGGCCTGTCACAATTATACCCACGAACCAGCAAAGCCCGATTCTCCAAGAATTACATTTATAGCAGAAGTATCTACCCCCTGATATCATATTTGCAATGTGATATCAGGGGGTATGTTACTAGGCTTCCTCCAACGAACGGGCTCCCCTACCTTTTGGGATGCATTCGCTTATACCCGCAATAAACTCTTTCCGCTGCGGCGGCGCGAAAATATCCATCGGAAAATCCAGATCTTCGAAATACTCACAAGGATTTATGTCGCCTTGGTCGTTGCACTCATCCGGTATACAAAAGCCCTTGCTTTGAACATTCAAATGCACTAAGCGGAATAACTTCAATATACTGAACAACCCAATTGTTACATGAACCTCGCTGTGGCCGCGGTGATGATGCAATTTTGCGTCAAGTCCAACGGCTTTTGCTTCTACCCAAATAAACGGTGCGGCGGCAAATGTCTCGCCGGAACCTTTGTATAGGTCTGTTCCGATAACCAAGTCTGCACCTACAGAGCCAAACAGCGTGGCCTTCATATTAAACAAACTTGTGGCGTCTACATGGTTAATAATAGTGCCACCGGCTTCACGGAATGTCAGACGGTATTCGAACACGTATTTAATATCTACATCCCAATAACCGGCGCGGAACGGGCTTGGCTGTTTGTCTACGACCTGAATCCTTTTAATTTTCACTTTATCCATAGTAACGGAAGCGGCCCCGCTCAAGGGCTGGATAACGTCACCTTCGTTGTGTGTTGTGTCACCTACGGCACACATACTCGCGGCACGTGCAGGGCCAAGTTCACGCGGCGTTAAGCAATTTTGCCTGCGGCAGCTGTCATAGACTTTGTACGCTATAATACATTCGTCCTTTACTCTTCTGCGGTCATCGGCTGCAACCGGACCGCTGTGTTTTTCCGTTGGCATTTCAACCGGCCTTTCGGCCGGTCTTTCCGCCAAAACCGGAGTATCATGCATTTCAAATGCTCCCACTGTCGATACCTCCTATATAAGCAAAAGCACGGCAAACCAAGGCGGGGCCTATGTTTGCCATAACTTAATCTTTGGTACAGTATATGTACAACTTATTTATGTGTGACATACAGCCAATTGAGTGGTATGATAATAATTACTCTTACACAAAGGGGATATTGACATGGGAAGCGATTATTTGGATAGATGTACCGGTCTGGCCGTTATGGGCGGTACATTCGATCCTATTCACAACGGACACCTGGCAATTGCTGAGGCAGTACTGCACCAGTTTAAGCCGCAAAAAGTACTTTTTATTCCCGCCGGAAAGCCGCCGCACAAACCGGACAAGCCGGTTTCTAACCCGGGCCTTCGCTACAGGATGATTACACTTGCCATATGCACGCTGCCGGGGATTGACGCATCTTTAATGGAATTGGAACGAATCGGACCAAGTTATACTGTTGATACAATACGCGATTTACGGGAAAGTTGCCCTTCCGAATGCAAAATCTATTTCATAGTTGGCCAAGACGCATTGGAAAACATACTAACATGGAAAGATGCGGAAACTCTTTTGACCCTATGCGAATTTATTGCCGTACCGCGCCCGGGGTATGATAAAAAAACGTTAAAATCGCTGATTGGCAAACTGGAAAAAAAATACGGCGCGATAATTCACATTTTAAAATGCCCAATGCTGGATATTTCAAGCACATACATCCGCGAATGTTTTGC
>WQTQ01000081.1 GCA_009786175.1 Bacillota bacterium
ACCGGGGACGGAAGCATAGGCGTACATATCTTCCAGGTCGGATTCTTTAAACGCCCGCAAAATCAGGCGGTCTGTTTCTATGGTTATGTTTGTTGTGTCCAACGGAAAGTCCATTTTTATCATTCCTCATGCTTTTTGACAATTATAGCATATTTTCACGGGTTTGTATAAAAATGCACCTGGGCCAGTTCATAGGCCCAGCCTTCCAATGTTATTTTGTAAAATTGATAAGCACCCGGGGCGGCTACCGTAAACGCTTTCTCTGTGTATTTTGTGACAGTATCCGGGAAAGCGTCGGTTTTAACCCGTGTGTCAAGCTGCACCCAAGGGCCGTCATTAGAGTTTGCGCCATACAAAGTCCATTTATCCGGAATGCTAACCGTTACAAGGCTGTACATTGCCACTGCGGCAGGCTCATCCAGTTGAAATACGATGTCACAGTTACGCCCGTCGCTTTTATACGGCCCGTACGGCCCCGCGTAAAATCGTTTGGAATAATCCCCATCGAACAGCTTTTCCGCGTTTTCATTGGAGACGCCGCGCAAGTCGAATACGCCGCTTATGCGCAATGGATTATCTATGCGGCAGAGCCCGTCCGCTGCCGGGTCAAACAACGGCCGTTTGACTGTGCCATGAGTGTGCCTTTTATACCATTCCAGCAACTTTTTCATACAGTTAATTTCTACCGGGTCCGGGTCTGTAAACCGCACACAGCAAATATTGTTAAATTCCTTACCGGCTATTGTCACAAGGCCACGCATGGCGCACTTAACGAAGCAAGCCACACATGGGTGGACATTTGCCCAAATGGTTTCCTGCAAGTTGTTGGCCGCCAGATAATTTTCGTATGACTCATCGCCTTCGCCCATATACGGATCGAGGCACAATGAACCACCTTGAAAGCGAATAGTGCCGATTCTATCGCCTTTGTAGGCGATTTTCCATGCGTTTGTAGAAGCCCAGCCATAGGTAAACTTGTTCTCTTTTAACCATGTGAGAAAATCCTCCACCGCTTGCCTTGTGCCGCTGTTGGAAAACTCATAGATGGATAAAATTTTCTCAATTTTTGGCCTGGTTTTTGCCTGTTCGGCAACTTCGCCTTTGTTTTGTAGAAACATTGAAATACCTCCAATCGCCTTTTTGAACCCCCTGATATCAGGGGGTGAGTTTTGGGTTTTATTTCACCGGATACCAGCAGTAAACGGGGCTGTTCATTTCAGCTTCGTTACTTGGGTCCGGTTCTATTTTGCCATCCGGGTACGCGCTAAAACTCCCGGAGATAATGCCGTTCCATGTATAGCCCAATTTCATACAGGTGCTGTGGTCGTCAAAATCGTCTTTCCGGGCGTGTTCAAACACCAGCCATTTTGTAGCATCTATAGTTTCCGTATAAGGGTTATGCTTCATTAATGCCTGCACATCTGTTATGTCTGCTTCCGCAAGGCAAAAAGTCATACGCCAGCCGCCACGCATGGCGGAATCCGCGTCGTGGGAGCCATAGCTTAAAAGCGGCGCAACCGGTTTGCGGAAGCTGTTCAGCAGTACCAGTCTGCCGTCCGCAATTATTTCATGCATAAACTGCTCTACTGTGGCGTTGCCACTCATTACTTTTGTAAAGCCCAGGATTTTGAACTTGTTCTTTTGGGTTATGCTTGCCTTAAAGCCGCATTTTTCCTTGCTGCCGGGGATTTCCTGCGGGGCGGGTTCTTTGATAGGTACATAGTCTTTTATAGGGTAAAGCGCGTCTACTTGCCGCTCGTATTGTGGGTTTTGGAAATTGTAAATGTTAAGCACTTCTTCCAAAACCGGCTGTATACCGCCAAATGTGTCGGTGATGTCCTTAATTGGCGGAGTAAAACGGGCAAAATCCCAGTCAAATTGGTATTTATCGCTTTCGTTAACCCAGTCCTGCATACCCAGGAACGGTTCGGGAACGTCTTTTCCTAAAAACTGTGCCGCGTATAACCCGCCGTGAAATATTTTTTTCACAAAAGGCGCGGGCAAGGTAAAATCATCGGGTATGGACACAAATAATTCCCGGCCAAAATTTTTGCCTGTGGCATTGGAATGGTCAAGTATAAAACATCGCAAGTCCGGTTTAACTTGAGGCAGATTGCTTTCACGCAAAAAATCGCAAAGTATCTGCCAGGCTTGCTCTTCAGTGTTTTCTGCCGTACAGAAAACAGACGCCACAGTCATAGGCGGCAGGTGTACAATGCGCACGTCACGGGGCTTACTTAATACATTCATCGCTGTGTTAAGCGCGTCCATAGAAAAATTTTCCGCAGGTTTATCCTCTTTAAAGTTAATTTTGGAGACAGTCAGGGCATCCACAACTTCCAGCAGGCTTTCATCGTCGGGCAGGGCGAATGCCGCGCCGCCTAAGTTTAGCCGCTTAATAAAAACATTGATAATCGTACGGATGGTAGACAATGCCGCAATTTCACTGTTTATTTCCGCAAGGTTATGCTCGAAGGCATCGATGGCAACGGCGGCGTCACCGCTTTGCAAAATTTCCGCAATTTTTTTAAGTGGTATCCGTAATTTGCGCAGGATTATTATTTGCCGAAGGCGTATAAGGCTGTGTTCATCGTAGACCCGGTATGCGAATTCGTCTTTCTTGGACGGAGTGATTAGCCCAATTTCCTCGTAATACCTAAGGGTGCGGGTGGAAACCCCAAAATGCCCGGACACCTGGCTGATGGTTTTAAGTTCCATGGCTGGCCCTCCTTTATGTAGATTTTATATGTTGACGCGACGTTAAAGTCAAGTTTATTTTACGCACAGAGGCACGGAGTGAAAAAGCGCGGAACCGGACATAATCCAGGCTCCGCGCTTTTTTTATGGCCCCTCAACCCACATGCCGCCAATTGCCGCGTATATGCCGCTTAGCATAATTTGCGCACTGGCGTTAATTACATACCTGTCATGATGTTTGTAGATAAGTTTCGCATTTTCCAAAATTGACAAGTGGTGGTAAAGCTGCCCGCCAACAAGCCCGGTCTTTTGGGACAGCTCGGAAGCCGTAGAGTCCCCCGTCATCAGCACTTTTAGCACGTTAATCCTGCGGGGGTTAGAAAATACATCCAGTGCAGAGGAAATTACGTCTTCCGGGTATTCGAAAGCATCGCCGCAGGCAGTGCCACTGCCACGTTCAAATTTGCCCCTAACTTGTGCCCCGCTTACAGCCGTACTTACATACAACACTCCATGCTTCTCATTCATTTCTTTGAAAATATCATAGAGTTGGTTTTGTGCCGCAGTAATCCGTTCTTCATAAATTTGATAGGGATCCAGCGGTTTTTCTTTGGTTTCCCCGCTTCCTTGTTTAAGCCGTTCAATTTCGTCTTGCATTGCCGCAAGCTGCGCTTCCAGTTCTTCAATTTTTCTGTTTTCCATTACATACCTCCATTTATTGTTTTGCCGACATAATTACTATACACTGTACACAGTTTACTGTCAATGGTAATTTCTATTTTTTTCATTTTTCACCTTAGCACGCATGCAACCACAACTTAGCATACAATTCAGTCATCTTAGGAAAATTCCATTGCGGCATTTAAACCGGGTGACTATACTTACCTTATTACCGCTTCCGGAGGTGGGACATGAAAATAAACATAAATATCAGCAGCAGCTACAATGAAACAGAAATTACAATTAACAGCGCGGCAATGGACGAAGAACTGGAAAAAGTTATCGCCGCCTTGCGTGCCCTGGACTTTAAGCTTACGGGCACAAAAAACAGCCAGACTTTTATCCTGGACGCGTCGCAAATTTTGTACGCAGACACCGTAGACAAAAAAACATTCCTGTATACCAAAACAGACGTGTACGAGACTAACCTGCGGCTGTACGAGTTGGAGGCATACCTGTCCAAAAATGATTTCTTTAGAGCAGGCAAATCCATCATTATCAACTTTAACAAAATCCGCTCTTTAAAAGCGGACATTGCCGGCAGGATAATTGTTGTAATGGAAAACGGCGAAAAGCAAGTTGTATCCAAGCAGTACGCTTCATTTATTAAAGAGAAGCTGGGGCTGGCCGCTAAACAAGCGGGCCACTCACCCATGCACCCGGGGAGGGAATAACCATGAACGAACAAAAATTTACACTAAAAGAATTTTGGCAGCTTACGGCAACAACTTTCACATGTGTCATACTGGCCATGTCCATAGCCGGGGGGTTTTTCGGCTACGAATTGTCCGTAATTTTTCCTGAAGGTGACGATGGGCTGTCATTTCTGCGGATTTTTCAAATATTTCTGTTTGCGGTCACAAACAGTGCCTTGTCACTGGTATTAATAACCGCAAAATTTTTACAAACTGCTAAACTGCTGTGGCAGTTTATGCTGGTAATGGTTTCATGCTTTATTGCTACCGTCATTTTGATAATTATATTCGGCTGGATTCCTCACGGTTTCCTAACAGGCTGGATATGGTTTGCAGCAATTTTTATAACGCTGTTTGTAACCGGTTCGCTTTTTACAATTGTTAAACTGCACTTTGAAGAGAAGCGATACAACAATCTACTTTCCGACTACAAAAAAAGACAAGGAGAAAACAAATGATTCAAATGAACAACATCACCAAGCGTTTTGGCGGGCAAGCCGTTTTGTCCGGCATTACTTTTGAAGCAAAAGAAAAAGAGATTTTTGGGTTGCTTGGGCCATCCGGCGCGGGTAAAACTACAATTATTAATATTTTAACTAACCAGCTGAACCCGGACGGGGGCAGCTATACCGTTGGTGCCACATCTTTGGAAACGGGCCTTATGCTGGACGAAGACGGTCTGTATGTACGCCTAAGCTGCCTGGACAACTTAAACATTTTTGCGGGTATTTATGGCATACCAAAGAAAAAGTCTATAGAAGCCCTGGAAAGCGTGGGCCTTGGAAATTCCGCAAAAAAAGCCGTTCACCAGCTTTCTAAGGGGATGCGGCAACGGCTGGCACTGGCACGGGCAATTCTGCACAAGCCCAAGGTACTTTTCCTGGACGAACCCACAAGCGGCCTGGACCCGCTTACAGCCCGGGGCATTCACCGCCTGATAGAAGACCTGCGAAATAACGGCGCGACAATATTCCTAACCACTCACAACATGGAAGAAGCTGTAAAGCTGTGCAACCACGTGGCACTTTTACACAAAGGAAAAATTGTGGAGTATGGCGTCCCTGTGGAAATA
Organism: Bacillota bacterium; assembly: GCA_009786175.1. Next base: position 5,185 of record WQTQ01000081.1, read on the forward strand.
TGTCAGCGTCACGACGCAATGAAAACCATACCGGACTTAGAAGCCGTGTTCGTAAAATTAACCGGCGTCGGCTTAGAAAGCGACGGGAACATCGATGGGGGTGCAAGATGAGAAACGCGAAAGAAATTTTTATCAAACAGGCAAAAGATATGTTCAAAAACATAGGAGTGCTGGTTCAGTTTATCATATTCCCCGTAGTTGCGTTAATAATGACACGGCTGGTGGCGATGCCTAATTACGACATACCAAACGATATGTTCGTTACCATGATGGCAGCAATATTCGCGGGCATGGGCCTTGTGTCGTCAACGGCCGGTGTCATAGCCGAGGACATAGAAAACAAGAGCCTTCGCCTGCTTGTAATGGCAGGTGTTAAGCCCCAACAGTACTTGCTTGGTGTGGGCGGCTTTATACTTTTGGCTGCGGCGGTTACGTCCGTTGCCTTTGGGGTTATCGGCGGCTTTGCCTCGGCGGAAATGCTGAAATTTTTAGCGATTATGGTTACAGGTGCCGCCGCGTCCATTATCCTGGGGGCCACAATAGGTATTTTTGCCAAAAACCAGCAGGCGGCAACGGGTATTGCATTACCCATCGCAATGATTTTAGGCTTTACACCCATGAT
>WQTQ01000082.1 GCA_009786175.1 Bacillota bacterium
ACAAAAATTGCGGCAAAGAAATAGCGCGGTTTAAGCACTTGAAATACGCTTACCGCGCCGCATTTAATTCGACAATGAATTTACTCGTGGTAAAAAGCACAGAGCCGTGGCTTGCTTTGTATTGCCTTAACACCATGTCATTTGTCCGTAAAGTCAGAACAAGTGACGGCACACAGGATGACGGGTTTTGTATTTCCCATGACGATAAATATGTTTTAAACCTGGAATCAGCTTCCACTAAATTTGATGCCGATGATTACGTAAGACCGGCGTCACATTTGGTTAAATACGACTGCGCTACATTTGAGGTTGTGGAACGGTTTTTTGTAGAGGACAGATATCGGTTTAGCATAATAGAGCGGCACAATAACGGCTACCTTCTTTGCGGCCACAGGTGGAATTTTGGCGGCCTCCTATGGAGTTCGGAACAACGCATAACACCTATTATTGCCGAGTTTGACGGCAGCGAGATAACAAAAATACATGAAATGGACGACCCTCAAGTATTTAAGGATATAAACCCGTACAGTGAAATTTATTATCAGTATTGAGTTATCCAAATCTCTTCATAAACTCATCCGGGGACATTAGCGCGTCAAAATTCGCGTTAATCTCTTCCTTGCTCCAATTCCACCACTGTACACGCAGCAGTGTTTCTATCATTTCCGGCGAATAGCGGTACCGTTTTATTTTTGCCGGGATGCCAACAACTACCGCGTAAGGCGGCACGTTTTCCAGCACCACCGCGCCGGAGCCGACTATCGCGCCGTGGCCAATGCCGGTTACTTTTGATGCGTTTATGAAAACGTTTGCACCAATGTACACATCGCTGCCAATGGTAATTTTAGGCTTATTTTTTGCGTATGGGTGGGCAGGGTCGGCATTCAGTGCCGCGTAGTATTTTGCTTTGTTTTCCTCGGTTAGCAAATCTGCCACCTCGTCGCTGGTAAATATCATATTCATGTGGTGGTTTACCTGAATTGTTGCCGACCCGTTAATTGACGAAAAATGGCCGATGCTTTCTACATAACCATACTGGCAAGCGGTGGCAATATCTTCGCCAAAATACGTCTGGCGGCCAACTTTTACGCCGTAGCATTCCCATTCAAAGGGCAGTTCCCCGCCCGGGTCGCAATAGACGATACAATCTTTGATATCCTCAAAAAATTCGTATTGGGAATCGTTTTCAAAATCTTCAAAGTCGTCTTCGGTTACGGCAACTACATAGTGCCGCTTTGGGTCTACATTTTCCGCAATGTGATACTTGTAATTTTTTAGCTCCCGCAGCATTGCCCGGGTGGGGCTGCCCCATACGGCAATTTCCCGCCCGTTAAGGCAGCAGTCCAAAATTTGTTCAAGTCTGGTTTTCATTTGTGTCATCCTTAAGTTTTTTTACATATGATAACATAACATCTCTTATAGAGGAATGTCTTTATTCTTCTCCATCCGCAACAATCTCCAGTTTAGACACAGACACTTCATAGGCTGTTTTTTCCAGCACATCGCCGTTATCCAGTCGTTTTTGATACCGGCGGCTTTGCATTCTGCCCCATAAACGAACCCTGTCCCCAACTTCCAATTTACCCGCATATCTGGCGTTCCGACCCCATGCGATACATGGTATGTAGTCGGATTTATTATATGAACGGTTAACTGCCACCAGCAAATCGGAAATTTCCCGCCCGAAGGGTGTGGTGCGATACACGGCGGGCTTGCACAAATAGCCGTCTAAATAAACATCGTTGGGGGTTTCGTCCGACTCGTTGGCAGATATTTCAATATCCCGGGCAAAAACCGTAAGCACAAGCCTATTTCGCTTATCTGCCTCTACATAACTATTATATGAACGTATTTGGCCGCTGATACGTACCGGCTGGCCGGGTATCATTATTGACTTGTCTATAATCCGTTCCGAAACCGTAACGGGCAAAATGTCACCCGCGCCGCTTAGTCTGTTAACTTCAACATCGAAACGATAAAATCCTTCACCATAAATTTCGTGACTAAACGTAAACTCCGACATTACACGTCCGCCTATGCCGATAAAATTATTGCCGTTTTCCATTATTCCCGCCTCTCTTCTAAGGTCTTAAAGACAAGACCTTGTATACTTTATTCAGCTAAACGGTTGCTTAGAACTTATTTCACATCCCGCATACGACCCAAGCGGCCGCGGCCGCAAGCACAGAATCAGAATTTTCTTCTACTTTTATTTTTGCGGAAAATTCCTGAGGCAGACGTTCTTGGCCGTCAATCCCATGAAATGCCCGCTGAACACACACTTGAAGCCCGTCGTCTGTAATACTGGAGGCAGTGATACAAGCTCTTGCGTTGAAGCCGTAAGTAATAAGTGTGGCTTCACTTTGGGACAATAACGGAAAAATTTCTTTATCATCGGCGTTTACCACTAAATAGTCGTTATGCCCCAGCCTGGGTACAATATTTTGCAAAACCGGGGATGCTTCTGCGGCAACCAGTACATTAACTTTAGGCCCCTTGTGCTGTTTATCCGTAATATGGTAGCAACTGGCCTTACCACCCGCCATCCGTAAAAATGCCTTGGCAATTTCTCTTCCGCTTTCTCCAACCATGCCAACCGCCGGGTGCGCTGACATAAAAATCCCTCCCACAATCTTTAATCTCCACCTACACATATTAAGTCTAAGCTAAGTGGCACAATTTTATGCATATACAAGTACACAAAGTGGAAAGGATATTATGGATTTATTACCGACAAAACGAAATCTTCTTTTGCTAAAGCGAAATTTAAAGCTGGTAAAACAAGGACATGACTTACTGGAAAAAAAACACAAAATACTTTTGTTAGAGCAAAACGCCGCTAAACGAAAGGCAGCACAAATAAAGCACGAATTAACTGACGCGCTTACAAATGCAAAACAGCTGCTTGTCATAGCCCGTGCAGAAGTAGGGGATAAGCCGGTAAATAAGATTTGCGGGCTTCAACCACAGGATACAAACGAACTTCCACCGTACAGCTTATGGGAAAGCACCGTATCTTTAGATGAAGCTTTTTTTGCATGGCAAAAAGTCAAAATATTAAAAGTAAAGCATGGCGATGCCGAACTGGCTGTACAACGCATTAGTGTACAATTGAAAAAAACAGCAAAAAGAGCCGCTGCCTTAAAAAGTATTCAAATTCCTTTTTACGAATCCCGCGCAAAATACATATCTAATCAGCTTGAAGAGCAGGAACGAGACGAATTGGCAAGAATAAAAGCTACCCCCTGATATCATATGTGATATCAGGGGGTAGTTTTTAATCCAAAATCCAAACATATAAGTCTCTGCGGCCAAAATTTAACGCATCTTGTAAACTTTCCATAAACAAATCAATTCTGTAACCGCGTATCGCGCCGCCCACATCTGCCGCAATCGCAAACCCATATCCTTCAACATACAACCGTGTACCCAAAGGAATAATGCGGCGGTCTACTGCTACAATACCATGTTCTACTCTTCTGCCTGAAGCGGTTATGCGGTACCCCGGGTCACCCGGGCGTTTCCCTGTACAGCCAAAACCTGCCGTATACGCAGTTGCTTCCATACGCACACGGCGTACATAGTGAAAATCCGGGGCCGTTACGTTAGTTAATGCCCCAAGCCTTGCCGTACCAACATCAACTATGGCATTAACAGGCTCAACTAATGTTAATTCCCTTACAACCTGGCGGCTCTGCTCTACACCGCCGATGTAAATTATTTCTGTTGTAACCATACGTTCCCCCGCCAAACCGGCCTGCCGTACATGTGTACTGTCTTCCCATACAGAGTTTGTGCGGTTTTTGTAGATTTCGTACGGCATGGATACTCTTTCTGTTACAAGCCGTGTCCGTTGTGTCTTTAAGTTTATGGTTTCGCCATTTTTTACTTGCCTGGTATTGCTGCCTTTGTAAACAAGTGACAGATTCTGTTCGTCTTGCAGCTGAGCCAATATCTGTTCGACTGTCGTATCCGGCCATACCGTTTTTGTACCAATTGTAAGAAGATCGACTCGTATAGTAACGTTCAGTTTTTCTTCAGCGGCCATAAAGCTGACCAGTTCTGGCGGAAACGCCAACGAAGTAACTAGAGTGACGGCCACAATAAGTAAAGTTGCTAGTTTTTTCATCAGTTCCTCCATAGGTGTATTCTATTGTTGCTACAAAGAATTGCTTTGTACGAAACGCGCACGCAAGCGCGCTTTTATTTTTAACATCTTTGAAGTAATTTTAACACTTATTTAATAATTTTGCAACTTTTTCTTTCGCAAATTGTTAGCAAAAGGTGCAAATTATACCAAATTACAAATATTTCGTTAATTTTTTGACATTTCCCATTCCTTATAAAAGTCTGCCATTGCTTTATCACTGCCCATAATGTGCGATTTCAACCATTCAATAACAAAACCATTAATTGTTTCACTAATTGAAATTGTAGAGCCCTCGGCGCTTAAACGATTTATAAATAACACAACTTCTTTTACAAAATCGTCATGTTGCAATTTATGTTTACTATACAGCGGATAGTCCGACTCTAACATTAATGCTTCTTCGGCAGCGAAATGGCGCACCGCGTAATCACTTAAAAAGCCAACAACAGTTTCAACAATTTCATTTGTATCAGAAAACGCATCTGCGTCAAGCACCTGCTGCACCAAACGAAAAAGTTCTTTATGTTGTCCGTCTACATTTATGTTGCCTGTTTCATAATTTTTACTCCATAACATTGTAAGCCCTCCCAATTTATGTATTATACTAACTTATTTAGACCATGCTGACAAGCTATTTAAGATGCAGAAAAATTCAGCAAATGGTTGACCGTTTTAGCCCAACTGTATATTATGTGAGTACAATGGAACTTTTGGAGGAAAAACAATGAAAGCGATTATTTTAGCTGCGGGACAAGGAAAAAGAATGCGGTCAAAGCTACAGAAGTTATTACACCCCATATTGGGCAAAACTATAATTCAATATGTTGTTGAGGCGGCATTTTCTGCCGGAATTGAGGATGTAACTGTTGTTGTAGGTAGAGACGGCGAAGAGATTGCCGCCGAACTTATTGGCATTTACCCGCAGCTGCACTTTGCCATACAAGACAAGCCGCTTGGTACCGGACATGCGGTTCAAGCCGGGATTGGGCGTATAAACGATGATGACGACGTAATAATCTTTAAAGGAGACATGCCGTTGGTTACCGCAGAGTTTATTGGCCGGTTAAAAGCGTTTTACTTAGAAACAAACGCGGAAGCCATAGTTACCGCCGCATACTACCCTCCGCTTGGGGATTTGGGGCGTGTGTTTTCCGACGCCAACGGTTTTTTTCAAGAAATTATAGAATGTAAGGACGTAAAGCCGGATACACCCGCAACAGAGTGGATAAACACCGGCAATTACATTTTTAAAGGCAGCGCGCTTAAACAAGGGCTTGCAAAAATGGATAATAAGAATAGTCAAAACGAATACTACCTAACAGACGTACCCAAAATCCTGCGCGAAAACGGCCGCAACGTCCGTGTATTGAAATCTATGGCGGATATGGCTGTATTCACAGGCATTAATACCCAGGTTCAATTGGCAGAGGCTGTCAGCCACATGCGTAACCGTATCAATGCAATGCACATGTTAAACGGTGTGCGCATGATAGACCCGGCTACGGTTTATATCGACGACACTGTGGAAATAGAGGCGGAAGCGGTAATTTACCCGGGTGTAATTTTGGAAGGCAATTGCAAAATTAGCGAAGGCGCGGTTATTGGTGCTAATTCTCATTTAAAAAACACAATAGTAGGAGCAAACGCGCACATTAGACAAAGCGTGCTATGTGACTCCGTTGTTGGGGCAGGC
>WQTQ01000083.1 GCA_009786175.1 Bacillota bacterium
CAATGTGATTAGTTCCAGTTCTTTTGACATAGAACCACTTTATCACATGGTTCGCCGTTTTTCATTGCTTGGGGCTTATTTCAACTCTTGATTCGCGTTATTAATGTTGTAGTATCCCAAGTGTTAACTTAAGCTCAACCCGTTCCCCGTCGCGGAATACAATAATATCCACTTCATCGCCGGGGCGGTTGGCTTGCAGTTCGTTAAAAAATTCTTCTCGGCCGTAGGTACGTGTGCCATTAAAGTAAACAATAATATCGTTTACCATAAGACCTGCCGCTTCTGCAGGGCTGTCCGGGATTACGGAACGTATCAGTATGCCGGAGTATGGCAGGTTAAACAGGCTGCGTAAAAATTCTGATATTTCGTCATGCACAATGCCTACAAAAGGCTGTCGCACAGAGCCTGTTTCTTTCAATTCTTGCAAAACAGAAAATGCCAGGTTAATTGGTATGGCGTATCCCATTCCTTCAATGTCGTAACCCATCATTTTTGCGGTAACAACGCCAATTACTTCCCCATGGTGGTTAAGAAGCGGCCCTCCGCTGTTGCCGCGGTTTACCGCCGCGTCGGTTTGCATTACGTCTAGGGTAAGGCGGTTTCTCATATTTGGGTCGCCTACTGTAATTGTAAGGTCTAGGGCACTAACAATTCCCTTTGTTACGGTTTGGCCTTCACCCATGGCGTTGCCAATTGCTAAAACAGTGTCACCCATGCGCATTGTATCCGAGTCGCCAATTGCGGCGACGGTATACGGTACGCCTTTTTCCATAAGTTCTGCCCTGTCTACGGCAATTACCGCAAGGTCGGAACCGGGGTCTGTACCTACAACTTGAGCAACCACATTTTCGTTATCGTCCAACGAGATAGTAATTACATTTGCGTTCTCAATTACATGGTTATTTGTAGCAATAAATACAGACTCGTCGTTTTGGTAGAAAATGAAACCGGAGCCGGAGCCCGGCATTTCCCTGGCAAACGGGCGGCTTGCGCCTGACAAAACATTTATACTTACAACAGCGTCCTTAACCTGTGGGATTATGTCCGCGATGCTTGGGTCTTGCGGGTTTATGGGAATTGTTAAAGGGTTAACCCTTACTGTTGTAACTTGGGTGTCTGCATCGGTTTCCACTGACGCTTCCTGTATGAAATTTTGCGCTACGGCATTGCCAATGCCAATACCCAAACCAAGGGTCGCGCTGCCTACAATAATTAGCATCAGCACAAGCAAGAACTTGTACCCTTTACGTTTTGACGGGGCCGGTTTAGGCTCTTCAAAAGTATGTGTTGTGTCTATGATGTTTAAATCATCCATACTGCACCTCCAAAAATATTTTTTCCAAACGGTATAGCCGCTTTAACGTTGAGATAATTATAACGCATACTCTTGAATAAAATGTGTACGATTTGTAAATATTATCGTTTTCCTGATATAATGTTATACAATCCACTACAAAAGGGGTATTTCTTATGGAATCAGTTGCAAACACACTACCATTTGTACACCTGCACGTTCACTCGGAATACAGCCTGCTGGACGGCAGCGCGAAAATAGACGAGTTAATTTCCCGTACAAAAGAAATGGGTATGAACAGCATTGCCATAACCGACCACGGTGTAATGTACGGGGCGATAGATTTTTACAAGGCCGCAAAAAAAGCCGGGATTAAGCCTATTTTGGGCTGTGAAGTTTACGTGGCACCAACTTCCCGCTACGTAAAGGAACGGCGCGAGGATGGCAACGCCCAGCACCTGGTTTTGCTTGCGGAAAACGAAGAGGGCTACCATAACCTGATAAAACTTGTATCCATAGGCTTTACGGAAGGATTTTACTACAGGCCCCGTGTAGACGAGGATGTACTGCGTCAATACAACAAGGGCTTAATTGCCATGTCTGCCTGCTTGGGCGGCGTTGTGCCAAGGGTGTTGTTATCCCATGGTTATGAAATGGGAAAAGAACGGGCCCTAATGTTTAACGAAATTTATGGCCAGGGCAATTTTTTCTTGGAATTGCAGGAAAACGGTATGGAAGAGCAGAAGCGGGTTAACCAAATGCTTATTCAAATATCCAAAGAGACGGGTATACCTTTGGTAGTTGCCAACGACGTACATTATATTGATGCAAGCGATACAACAGCCCATGATGTTTTGCTGTGTGTGCAAACCGGCAAAACTGTAAACGACGACAACAGAATGCGCTTTGAATCCGATGACTTTTACTTAAAATCCCCGCAGGAAATGTACACCATGTTCCCACACGCAAGAGAGGCATTGGAGAATACCCAAAAAATAGCTGACAGATGCAATATCGAAATAGTGTTTAACAATTATCATCTTCCTAAATTTTTTCCGTTGCCGGAAGGCAAAACGGCAGCGGAATATTTGCGGGAATTATGCGAAGATGGGCTGAAGAAACGCTATGGGGACAATGCCCACCTTTACCAAGAACGCCTAAATTACGAAATTGGCATAATTACCGGCATGGGCTTTGAAGATTACTTCCTTGTAGTAGGTGATTTTATCAAATACGCCCACGATAACGGCATTTTAGTAGGGCCCGGGCGCGGTTCCGGCGCGGGTAGCATTGTTGCGTATACACTGCGGATTACAGACGTTGACCCAATTAAGTTTGGTTTACTTTTCGAGAGATTCCTTAACCCAGAGCGTATTTCTATGCCGGATTTTGATATAGATTTTTGTTATGAACGCCGTCAGGAAGTTATCGATTACGTTGTACAAAAATATGGCGCGGACCATACAGCACAAATAATTACTTTTGGGAAAATGAAGGCAAAGGCGGTAACCCGTGATGTTGGCCGCGCGCTTGGCATGGCCTACGGTGATGTTGACCGCATTGCCAAAATGATACCTTCGGACCTTGGCACCACTTTAACAAAAGCCTTAACCATGAGCCCAGAACTAAAAGCCGCATATGATACAGAGCCGGAGACACGCCAGCTAATTGACATGAGCCTTCGTTTAGAAGGTTTGCCCCGTCACGCTTCCACTCACGCGGCAGGGGTTGTAATAGCCGACCGGCCTGTAGACGATTATGTTCCCCTTAATACCAATGACGGCCTTGTGACTACTCAGTATCCAAAGGACACGGTTGAGGAACTTGGCCTGTTAAAAATGGACTTCCTTGGCCTGCGTACTCTAACTGTTGTCCGCTTGGCCATAGAGGAAATTAAACGAAACAAAAATATAGACATAGACATGTACAATTGGGATTATAACGACCCAAAAGTGTACGAAATGATTTCTCAGGGTAAAACTACCGGTGTGTTTCAGCTTGAAAGTTCCGGCATGACAAGCCTTATGAAGGAAATGCAGCCGGAAAATTTAGAAGACTTAACGGCGGGCATATCACTTTTCCGCCCGGGACCAATGGACTTTATCCCCCAATATATAAAAGGAAAGCGGAACCCCCAAAAAATAACTTATATTCACAAATCCCTTGAGCCTGCATTAAAATCCACATATGGCTGCATGGTTTATCAAGAACAGGTAATGCAAATTGTACGTGACCTTGCAGGCTACAGCGTTGGGCGAAGTGACTTGATACGCCGCGCCATGAGTAAAAAGCAAGCAGATGTAATGGCGCACGAACGTCAAAATTTTATTTATGGAATCCCTACCCAAAATGTTCCGGGCTGTCTTAAAAATGGTATCCCGGAAAAAGCCGCAACTCAAATATTTGATGCTATGACAGCGTTTGCCTCATATGCATTTCCCAAACCTCATGGTGTGGCGTACTCCTTTATCACCTACCAAACCGCCTGGCTGCGGTTTTACTACCCGGTGGAATTTATGTCCGCTATCATGACATCTGTAATAGACAACAGCGACAAAGTTGCGGGCTATATCCGCGAGTGTAAGAAAATGGGCATAAACCTGCTGCCGCCGGACGTAAATGAAGGTCATACAGCATTCAGCGTTACGGGTAACAGTATACGCTTTGGCCTGTCCAGTATACGGAATGTAGGCCGCGGCATAGTAAACGCGCTGGTTGCAGAACGGGAGAAAAACGGTAAGTTTAAGGGTATAACAGACTTTATCCGCCGCATGGCCGACAGTGACATAAACAAACGATGTATGGAAAGCCTAATCCGCGCCGGTGCGTTTGATTCTTTGGGGGGTAAACGTTCCCAATATGTGACCGTGTATGCCAACATAATGGACGGACAAGCCCACACAAAAAAAAGAACCATTTCGGGTCAGCTTTCTTTGTTCGACATGGATGAATCTATGGAAGAGGAAATTATGACGGACGTTTTACCAAATATGAATGAGTTCCCAAAACGCCTCTTATTACAGGATGAAAAAGAACTTATGGGTATGTATGTAAGCGGCCACCCCTTGGCAGAATACGAGGAAGGCCTGCGCCGTTATACCAACCTTACCAGCCTGGACTTTGCAGAGTTGGACGCCGCCGCAGACGATTTTGCAGAAATAGATAGTTCTATTGACGACATTCCCCCGGACGGTGAATACGGCGAAACCGCCCCTATTGCCACTGTAAAAATGAAGGATGGCGACACTGTAAGATACGGCGGCATAGTTACCGCCAAGAAAGTATTGTACACCAAGGCCGACAACAAAGCCTTTTGTTTCCTAACAGTGGAAGATATGTACGGTGCCGTTGAAGTTGCGGTATTTTCCAAAATGTACGATAAGTATGGCAGCCGTTTGCAAACAGACCAGGTAATAATTGTGCAAGGCAAAGTAAATATGCGGGAAGACGAAGCCACAAAAATAAACGCCCAGGATATTCTCTTTTATGAAGACGTGGCCTTTGAAGATATAAGCTCTAATCCGGTGCTTGGTACTTCACAAACAACTAAGGCGGAAGCCCCGGCCCGCCCAACCCAAACCTTTTGGATAAAAGTGCCTAAAGGCCGACAAATACAGCTAAAGGACGTTACGGATATTCTAACCGCCCACCATGGCGAAACCCCGGTAGTAATTTACCACGAATCCCAGAGTAAGAGGTACAATGCGAAGCGTGATTTTTGGGTATCGTCCAATCATTTACTGGTAAGGGAACTGGAGGGCTTGCTGGGTGCGGGTAATGTGAAGATAGTGTAGGAAAAATTAGCTGAAATTAGGAGGCCATAATGAAAAAGAAAAAGTTATTCGGAACAGATTTAACCGTATCAAACATTTGTCTTGGAGGGGCAAATTTTGGTGCAGGGCTGGATGAAGCGCAAGCTTTTGAGATATTAGATTTTTTTGCAAAGTCCGGCGGCAATTTTATTGATACCGCCAATGTTTATTGCAAATGGATTCCGGGGGCAGGCAATTCCAGTGAAATTATTATCGGAAAATGGCTGCGGGCCAGGAATGCTTATAACACAATGGTTGTGGCTACAAAAGGGGCACACCCTTGCTTAGATGGCCGTGAGCCACATCGGGTTAACCATGCCGCTATAATAGATGACTTAGCCGAGAGCAGGCAAGCTTTGGGGCTGGATGTGATTGACTTTTACTGGCTGCATAGGGACGACGAGAACCTGCCTGTAGAAGAAATTATTGATATGATGGAGCGTTTTGTAGTCGCGGGAGACATACGCTACTACGGTGCGTCCAATTTTAAGCTGCATCGCATGGAAGCGGCGTGGGAATATTCCCGCAAACACAACTTGCAGGGGTTTTCTGCCGTGCAAAATCAATGGGCACTTGCCGCCCCAGACCCTGACGCGCCCAAATACGGCGACCCCACAATGATACAAAACGATGATGATTTTTATACCTGGCATGTGAATACCCGTATGCCCGCGATACCTTATTCCTCTACGGCAGCAGGATTTTTCTATAAAATCCACCAAATGAACCCGCAAATTGACCACATGGGAAATATATCCCCGGAAGAAAAACAGCGGCTGTCACAGAAAGTTAGCCCGGATTA
>WQTQ01000084.1 GCA_009786175.1 Bacillota bacterium
GATTGAATATGCACTTGACCGCGATCCACAAATTTTCTATCGCGTCTACGACGGGTTGCCGCCGTACGCTTAACCTGCTTTTTTGGCATTTATGTCCCTCCAATTATTTCTTCTTGTTGGCAACTGTACGTGCTTTACCTTTGCGTGTACGGGCATTTGTACGAGTACGTTGACCGCGTACCGGTAGGCTTCTACGGTGGCGAATACCACGATAACAACCGATTTCAACCAGTCGTTTAATGTTAAGTGCCACTTCACGACGCAAGTCGCCCTCAACTACTTGGGAACTATCAACAACACTACGGATACGATTTGCTTCGTCTTCTGTTAAGTCGCGAACTCGAGTATCTATGCTTACGCCAGCCTCTTTTAATATGCGAGTTGCACTACTGCGGCCAATACCATAAATATAGGTTAAGCCAATTTCGACCCGTTTTTCTCTGGGCAAGTCAACGCCTGCGATACGTGCCATAAAATCCTCCTACTTTCAACAAAGTTGTTATCCTTGTCTTTGTTTATGCTTTGGGTTTTCACAAATAACCCTTAATGCGCGTTTGCGGCGTATAAGCTTGCATTTCTCGCACATTGGTTTAACTGATGGTCTAACTTTCATTTGTTCCATCTCCTTCTTACTTGTCCCGCCATACAATCCGTCCCTTGGTTAAGTCGTAGGGCGACATTTCTATAAGCACCTTATCACCAGGGATTATGCGAATAAAGTTCATACGTAGTTTGCCGGAAATATGAGCAAGAATTACATGTCCATTCTCCAACTTAACTTGAAACGTGGCATTGGGCAGCTTTTCTATTACCTTACCCTCTACCTCAATTACATCATCTTTTGACAATTCGGCCTACCTCCCTCACCAATCGGCTTTAGCAATAAAAGCTTTTAATTGTTTACGAATATCTGCATCCTGTAACATACGCCCGTTTGTGGTTAAATCTGCGATGAAGTTTGTGGGCTGAATATGTTTTAATTTTTTTTTCTTTGGCGCAGCCAAAACCCGCAATTTTCCATCCACTAAGTATACATAATTTTCGTGAATTTTTATGACTATGAAGGTTTTGCCCTTGTCACGCCCACTCTTAGAAAATACTACTTGACCTATTTCCATACGGTTAACCTCGCAACGTTAATATATCAGGTTCGCCGTCGGTAATTACGAATGTATTTTCATAGTGAGCAGAAAACCCACCATCTTTTGTTACAACGGTCCAAGTATCATCGAGAGTAACTGTTTCGCCAGAACCTGTATTTATCATAGGTTCAACAGCCAAAGTCATCCCCCGTGTCAGACGAGGCCCTCGTTTTTCTTGCCTGGTATGAGGAACTTGAGGGTCTTCATGAAGTTGACGCCCTATACCATGTCCACACCATTGTTCCACTACGCTAAAACCATTCGCTTCAACATAGTCTCCAATTGCGGCAGATATATCATGAAGCCTCAAACCGGCCTTGGCATATTTCATGCCTTCAAAAAATGCTTTTTCGGCCGTGTCAATCAACTTACGGTGTTCTTCCCTTACCTCACCCACAGGATGGGTACGGGCAGCATCCCCATGGAAATGCCTATAGCATACACCAATATCAATACTAACAATATCGCCTGTTTTCAAGCGTCGTATACCAGGTATGCCGTGTATCACTTCATTATTAATACTGATACATGTTGCCGCCGGATAACCCCTATACCCTAAGAACGTTGGTTTAGCGTCTTGGCTGATAATATAGTCGTGTGCTATCTTATCAAGCTCTTTTGTGGTTATACCGGGCTTGATGTGATTTGCCAGCATCTCGTGTGTATCTACACAAATACGGCTGGCATGCCGCATAATGGCAATCTGGTCATCGTTTTTGATGAATATTCCCATTAATACCTCTTAATCAAGGAAGCCTTTATAATGGCGCATTAATAATTGGGATTCAAGCTGCTTAACAAATTCTAATGCAACGCCTGTTACGATTAGAAGTGAAGTACCGCCAAAGCCCATTTGTATAGGCATAAAGCGATCAAGTATAATAGGCGAGATGGCAATTAATGAATAAAACACTGCGCCAATCCATGAAAGCCTGTTAACTGTTGTTTGAATAAATTCACTGGTGGGCTGCCCGGGTCTTATGCCGGGTATAAACCCGCCATTCTTTTTCATGTTTTCCGCCATTTCGCGGGGGTTAACCGCAAAAGAAGTGTAGAAGTGTGTAAACATGAATATAAGAAGAACATATATTATCATACCAACCGGATGATTCCAGTCTAAGAAGCGAATTACAGTTGCAAAAATGCCGCCTTCTGCCGCTCTGGGGAAAAACTGAGCGATTTGCATCGGAAATTGCAGCAACGACATCGCAAAGATGATTGATAGTACACCGGCCAAGTTGACTTTGATAGGTATGAAAGAGTTATGGTTCCCATGCATACTACTGCCACGACCGGTACCGCTTGCTCTTTTTGCGTATTGAACGGGTATTCTGCGCTCGCCCTCATGCACCAGTACCACAAAAGCGATTATCGCCACAAACACAACTAACAGAACAAGCACCAATCCAATATTCGTTAGTGGTGACTCGCCGGTAACCATAACCCATAAGGCCATAGCCCCTTGTGGTAACGCCGCCAAAATATTGGCGAAAATTAGGAAGGACGCGCCTTGCCCAATTCCTTTTTCTGTTATTAACTCTGCCAGCCACATAATAAAGATTGTACCGGACATCATTGCTATTGTTGCAATTGCATAAGTGAAAAAGCTTTGGAACCCGCCGGGAGTTAAATCCCCACGGAACAAACTAATCCCCGACTGGTTAAAGTTCGTATAAGAAAATACAGTAGCGGCAGCTTGCAGAGCAGCTAGTGCCACTGCCAAGTAACGTGTTATTTGCTGAATCTTTTTGTTGCCTTCTTCGCCTTCTTTTTTCAGTTCACTGAAATAAGGAATGGCATATGACAGCAACTGCATGATAATAGATGCCGTAATGTATGGGGCAATACCCATAGCAAACAAAGAACCTATTCCGCCCCCTGCTATCATATTGAAAATTGTCGGGACAAAGCCTTGTTCAAAGTCTCCGCCGCCGCCTCTTGCAAGGTCTAATGTTTCCAGGTTGATACCCGGTAAGGGGATTGCGGAACCAAAACGGAATATCAATAGCAATAGGAATACAAACAATAATTTTTTACGGATATCCTCTACGCGCCATGCATTGGCGAATATTTTAAACACCTATACCACCTCTGCTTTTCCACCCGCAGACTGGATTTTTTCGACGGCGGTTTGGCTGAAATAATTCACCTTAACTGTCAGCTTTTTATTAACAGTGCCATTACCCAAAATTTTAACGCCATCACGAGGGTTAGATACCAGTCCTTTTTGTTTGAGGGCTGCAATATCAACTGTGGCACCGTCATCAAATACATTGAGTAGCTGCACATTGATGGCTACAATTTCCTTGGTGTTACGGCATTTGAAACCTCTTTTTGGCAAACGACGATACAAAGGCATTTGCCCGCCTTCAAACCCTACTTTGCCACCGCTACCGGAACGTGATCGTTGACCTTTATGTCCACGACCGGATGTTTTACCATTACCAGAGCCGTGTCCACGACCACGACGCCAAGCCTTCGACGTTGCGCCTGCGGCCGGCTTCAATTCTCCTAGTTTCATGGCCATCACTCCTTTTTTTTAAGCTTGCTCTACTTTAATCAGATGCTTCACATGGTGAATCATACCACGTATCGCGTCATTATCTTTTTGTAACACAGATGCATGTAGTTTGCGCAATCCTAATGCCGCAATTGTTGCCCTATGTTTAGGCTTACTGCCAATTGGGGAGCGCACTAAGGTTATTTTTAACATTAGGAATTCCTCACTTCGTAAATCTCTTCCACGGATTTGCCTCTAAGCTTTGCTACGGCAGTGGGGGTTCTCATAGACTGAAGCCCTGCTAATGTGGCTTTAACTACGTTATGCTTATTATTGGAGCCTAATGACTTTGCGACTACATTACGTACCCCTGCAAGCTCTAATACCGCACGAACGGCACCACCTGCAATAACTCCGGTACCTTCCGGTGCCGGGCGCATAAGAACCTTAGCCGCACCAAAGTGTCCAAGGATTTCGTGAAAAAGGGAATCGTCTTCGTTTTTTTCAAGGAAAATCATATTCTTCTTGGCATCTTCTTTACCCTTGCGAATAGCCTCGGGAACCTCTTTTGCTTTCCCAAGTCCTACACCAACATGACCATTTCCGTCGCCAACAACTACAAGCGCGGCAAAAGTGAAGTTACGTCCACCCTTTACTACCTTTGTTACACGGTTAATGGTTACTGCCCGGTCTTGTAAATCCAAGGCGTTTGCGTCTATCTTTTTCATAAGCCTCTCCTTAACCTAGAATTTCAAACCGGCTTCTCTGGCTGCGTCTGCCAGGGCCTGTAGTTTACCGTGATAAACGTATCCACTACGGTCAAAAACGATGGTATCTATACCCTTATCAAGGGCTTTTTTTGCAACTGCCGTACCAACTGCCTTGGCTGCTTCGATGTTGGATGTAGACTCTAGATTGTTAGCCTTTACCAATGCCGTATCTAACGAAGATGCACTTGCTAAGGTGTGTCCTGCAACATCATCTATAAGCTGTGCGTAAATATATTTGTTAGATTTAAACACCGTAAGACGCGGCTTTGCAGCTGTACCCGATAAGTTACGACGCATTTTGTAATGACGTTTCTTACGTGCTACAGCACGTGATGGTTTCTTAATCATGCCTCTCACCTACCGTCCTTATTTCTTACCGGCTTTACCGGCTTTGCGTCTAATACGCTCGTTTTCATACTTAATACCTTTACCTTTATAAGGTTCCGGCGGGCGTTTAGCGCGTATATTTGCGGCATATTGACCTACTTTTTCTTTGTCTATGCCGGTGACTGTTATTTTGTTATTGCCTTCCACTTCGCTGGTAACACCATCGGGGTCGGTCATTTCTACAGGATGAGAATACCCAAGGTTAAGGGTAAGCTTGTTACCTGCCTTTGCAGCACGGTATCCTGTACCATTTATTTCAAGGCGTTTTGTATAGCCTTCTGTTACACCAACAACCATATTGTTGATAAGCGTACGAGTAAGACCATGCAACGCTTTATGGCGTTTCAAATCACTTGGCCTGGTAATAACCAATTGACCGTCTTCTTGTGCGATGTTCATATCTGCAGACAACTTACGGCTAAGTTCGCCTTTGGGGCCTTTTACCGTAAAATAATTATCTTCGCTTATGGTGAAAGATACACCACTTGGAATGATAACCGGCATTTTACCGATTCTGGACATGTTCTGCACCTCCTTCAGATTATAAACGGGGCGTTGCCCCACAGCCTATGAGGCTGCTACATATAAACCTACCAAATGAAAGCCAAAACTTCGCCGCCAATGCCCTGTAATCGAGCTTCTTTGTCGGTCAGTATGCCTTTATTGGTTGAAACAATGGCTGTACCCAAGCCGTTTAACACTTTTGGAATGTCTTCACAGTTTGCGTAAACTCTAAGCCCCGGCTTAGATATGCGCTTAAGCCCTGCAATAACTTTCTCACTTTTGTTACGACCATATTTGAGAGTTATGCGCATTGTTTTTTTAACGCCATTTTCAATTACTTCATAGTTTTTCACATAGCCTTCTTTTACCAAAATAGCGGCAATTGATTCCTTCATTTTGGAAGACGGCATATCTACAGTTGTGTGTCTTGCCATGTTCGCATTGCGAATCCTGGTGAGCATATCACCAATTGGGTCTGATAACACGGGCGCTCCTCCTTGCTAATTCTAGCTTACAAAATTTAATTACCAGCTTGCTTTACGTACACCGGGGATTTGACCCTTGTACGCAAGCTCGCGGAAACAAATACGGCATATACCGTACTTGCGCAAAGTTGCGTGGGGGCGACCACAGATGTTGCAACGATTATATGCCCTAACAGCAAATTTGGGTTTGCGTTGGGATTTAAGAATAAG
>WQTQ01000085.1 GCA_009786175.1 Bacillota bacterium
GTCGCTGTTAAGGGAAAAGTAGGCCAAATCTACATATCCGCTGCCGCCGCTAAACTCCCCAAAATCGATAATCCCGTTGATGCTTGTTTCGCACAGTATGTGTTTTGGGGCATAATCGCCATGGCACAATACGGGGGTTACGTTTAGCTTTTCTGCTTGGTACAAGGCATTTTTCATGCATTCAACATGACGGTCGTCAAACACGTTGCCCGCACGTATTAATGGCATTTCGCTTAGCCTGTTGCAGGTAGCGGAAAGGGCAATGTCCTTGTAAGTGGCAAAATCAAATTTTCCGTTTTCCCGCCGCCGCCAAAAACCGTCTACTTTTATGCTGTGAATTTTCTTAAGCTGTGCCCCGGCTTCTTTGTACAGGTTAGGGGTAAGCGGGTACCCAGGGATTTTTTCCTCAATTAAAATATCCAACAAAGTGTCCCCTTCGGCAATTTTGCCCCGGTGGATAATGTTTGGCACTTTAACATTTTGTTCTTTGCATTTTTCTACAGCCCATTCGATACAACAGTACGCAACCTCTCCTTCCCTGCGTATTTTTACCATGTGCCGGCCAATATCGTATACTTCGCTATCGTAGCCCTTGGTTATTTTTGTGAAGCCGGAAACGTCCAGGCCTGTGTTTGCCTTAATGTAATCCCGCAAAGTGTCTAATGGGAAGTTAAAGCCCTTGTGTAACTTTTGAATAAACTCCTCGTTTGCCATTTAATCACGCCCCTTTCTGGTTTGTCCATTATTGCAAACCTGCAAGATTATTACAACAAATAATTTCATTCCCCACAGGTTTTTACAAGCTTGTGCAGCAAGCACCGGTGTGTTATAGTCAAACACGCCAAACTACCCCCTGATATCACATTGGGAGTGTGATATCAGGGGTTAAAATCAAAATACACAGGAGGCAGATATGAAAGTAGGAATTATTTGCGCGGTAGACACAGAACTGCAGCCGTTTTTGCCGCATATTAAGAATTGCAACACATCTAAAAAAGCCATGCTGACATTCTATGAAGGCACGATCAACGGTGTTGAAATTGTCACACTGTTTTGCGGGGTTGGCAAAACAAATGCCGCCATTGCCACACAAATATTAATTGACACATATGGCGCAGACGTTATTATTAACTCCGGCACCGCAGGCGGCATGGACGAAAACCTGGATTTATTTGATACGGTTATATGTACGGAAGCAACCCATCACGACGTACACGAAGGCATACTTACGCAATTCCAGCCATGGATGCCATCGGTTTCCATTAAGGCTTGTGAAAACTTGCTGGCGGCAGCAAAGCGCGCGGCATCAAAACTAGAAACGGAAAACAAAATTTACTTTGGCAGAATGGTAACCGGCGAAAAATTTATCGAAGATGACGGCCGGGACGAAATAATTTCCATGTTCGCACCGCTGACCGTTGATATGGAAACTGCCAGCATTGCCCATACATGCTACGTAAATGAAATACCATACATCGCTATCCGCACCATTACAGACACAGCCAAACACAAGGGCACTGATAATTTTGAAAAAAATTGCCCCATTGCATCAGAAATTTCTAAGGATATAGTTTTGGAACTGTTGAACGAGATGAGAAAGTAAAAAGCGGACAAGTTAAACCCCCAGCGGATTTTTTTGATTTCCCCTGGGGGTTAATAGAAGCAAATTGTGAAACGGCAGAAGTTATCGAAATTCCCCTACTGGAGCCGGTTTTCGAGCCAACTCCAATAGCCGAACCCATTGCAGAAGCAATTTCATTCACCTTACAAAATATAATTGAAATTGCTAACCGCGGCGCAAGGACATATGTCAGTCGTCTTTGCCGGAGGAATGCTTTATTCAAAATCATTGAATTTGATGCCGTCGCATAGACAGCTGTTTATTTACCGCTTACGAACTCTCAAAACCTTTTTGTCTTTTCAATAACTTTTGTTTCAGATATAAACCGTAGTCGCCGCATTTTAGTATAAACCAACATAAAACTTGCCCCACACGTTGCAAGATATGCAGCAACGTGTGGGGCAGTCTATGAGATCCCTGTTACACGTGATTAGTGAATGTTAATATATCTGCCAAAAACCCAGCCTATACCACGATGGGTTTCTACTTGAAACCAATTTCCACGCTGGGATAGTATGGTTATAATGTCTCCCCTTAAAAGGTGATTAAAAGCTGTGTGGCTTACGCCCGGACCACGGCGCAGATTAAGTGCGTAAGCGGTTACTGTAGCAGTATTGGGGGCTGGTTCGTATGCTGGCTGTAGGGTCAGAGTTACTATTTCTGCGGAGTCATACTCCACAACTACTGGCGGAGCAGGTTCTTCTATCACAGGTGTTGCAACTTTTTCCGGTGTTGGTAGTTCTGGCTGATATACATCTTGTTCAGCCATCATTTCACCTAAATGCCCAAGCATAAACATCAAGTTTCTAATGCAGTTTACGCATCCTAGAAAGCCACTTTCTTCGGGGTTACCCATGTTCATTTCATGTATGAAATAGATTACTGCTTCGGATGTTGGAGCTACAAAAGGTTCTGCTATATAACTTTGCAGGTACTCGTACCCATATCCAAGACCGCCCAGTAACACCATTTCGACATTTGTCAAAACCATTGACCAAGGTGGACGAGGGCCGGGCCAATTATCGCCAAAGGGCAATACATCTAAATCATGTGTACCCATACTGGTATGAATTGCTCTTAGGTTAGAAGTATATCCGTACAGCCTGGATAAAAAGCCCTCAAATGATTCTAAATCCATATCTATAGGCTCTTCAAAATTAGCCGTATCTGTATATGCTTCAAAATCATTTGCCCATCCTGTTAAGTCTTCAATTACGCCAGCTAACTGTCCGGCATAGTTTCCAAGGTTAGGTGTTGGTGCTTCATTGGCAAGCACAACTTGCCCGTTCGGTATGGTAGCAATAATCATAAGTGCGGCCACCAGAAAAGACGTAATTCTTTTTTTCATTTTCATAAGAAATTCTCCTTTACTTGTTTTTAGTTTTTTTATTTTTTACTGCTTAAGAAGGTAATGTGTTTAGACAGACCTTTAAAAGGAAAGCTACTTACTTTGCACTATCTTTACTTCCGGCAACTGTGTCTATCATCATTACCAGCCCCTTTCTTCAATTAATTATATTAGATATTATTAATATATTGAATTAAATTATTTTTGTCAAGTGCTTTCCAAAAAATTTTTTTATTTTTTTATACTGCTTTGAAATGCTCCATAATGGAGGACATTAGGCATATTCGCGCTATTTGATGGATGGTCTAATGGGAAATATATAGATAAACATTTCTATATAATCTATACCCACCACTCAAATTATAAACATCAAACCCATTTTGTGTTAGAATCCTTGCCGCAACATAACCGCGAATACCAATCTGACATGTAACATACACGGGTTTTGATTTATCCAACTCATTTAATCTATTTCGCAGTTCGTTAAGTGGGATATTAATAAACCCGTTAATTGCACCGGATTCATATTCTACCTGGGTACGTATGTCCAATAACGTCACACTGCCATCACTAGGCAAGTTATTTACATCATGCCAATGAAAATGTTTCACTTTATCTGTCAACAGGTTTTCTATAACAAAGCCTGCCATGTTTACAGGGTCTTTTGCCGAAGAATATGGCGGAGCATAGCACAGCTCCAGTTTTGTAAGGTCATAGGCTGTCATGCCTGCATAAATTGCAGTTGCAAACACATCACAACGCTTGTCCACACCATCAAAGCCAACGATCTGTGCGCCAAGAATTTTCCCTGTTTTTTTCTCGAATATGGTCTTGATTGACATATAGGTAGCTCCGGGATAATAAGTTGCATGGTCTGCCGAGTAGATAAATGACTTATCATAGTCAAGCCCTAACCGCAGCGCAGTCTTTTCATTTACTCCGGTAGAGGCAACGGTCATGTCGAAAATTTTGAGAATTGCCGAACCCTGCGTTCCGATATATTGGCTATCCAGTTCACATATCACATCCGCTGCAATCCGCCCCTGTTTATTAGCCGGGCCAGCCAAAGGGATAGGCCCTACCGCATCGCCCACAGCGAGAATATTAGGGTCAGAGGTTAGCATATTGTCACTTACAATAATATGCCCATGCTCACTAACGTCAAGACCGGCATCTCTTGCCAAACCGCTTTCCGGGCGGACACCGATAGCCATTATAAGTATATCTGCCCGAACTTCGCCCTCATTCAATTTAATTGTAAGTGTATCACCATTGTCTATAATGGCCTTCACTCCGTTTTTCAGAGTAAGATTAATGCCTTTGCGTTCCATATATTGATGCACATCACAAGCCATATCATAGTCAAGTGGTGGTAAAATTTGTTCTTGCATTTCGATTAGCGTTACTTCTAATCCGATTGCATGTAGATTTTCAGCCATCTCGACCCCAATAAAACCGCCGCCGACAATCGCCGCGCTTTTAGAATGATTTGTTTCGATATATTCCTTGATTTTGAACGTATCGGGTATATTGCGCAGAGTAAATACCTTGTTACTGTTTATTCCTTCGATATTTGGCTTAATTGGTTCTGCACCCGGAGATAGTATTAACTTATCATAGGATTCCGTATATATTTCATTTGTTATATGGTTTTTTACGGTTATGGTTTTAGCTTTCTTATTTATTGACATAACTTCGTTGAATACCCGTACATCTATATTAAATTGCGCTTGAAAACTCTCCGGTGTTTGGAGTGTGAGTTTTTCTTTTGCAACTATTTCGCCGCCTATATAGTATGGCAATCCGCAATTAGCAAATGAAATATGTTCACCACGCTCAAATAGGATAATCTCGGCTTTCTCGTTCAATCTACGCAATCTTGCTGCCGCAGAAGCTCCTCCGGCTACGCCACCAACAATTAGAATTTTTTTCATAGTAGATTCTCCTATCCGCTGATTGTTTCATACGGCCAGTCATAAAT
Source organism: Bacillota bacterium (assembly GCA_009786175.1). The sequence continues at coordinate 4,951 of WQTQ01000085.1, forward strand.
TCCACAGAAGTCATATACATTTGCAAACCCAAGTGCCACCAAGCCTGCTGCCGTTATCCGGCCCGCCTGTGTCATCTGAGCGGGCGGCAAGTGGAAACATCAGACCTGCCGCAAACGCAATTATTAGCATTTTCATTCTGACACCTCCGGGTCACAATAATGCTGCTTTAATACAGCTAAAATTTCTTTTATCCTGTAATCAGCAATAGAATATGTTACATTTTGCCCATGCTTGTCCGATTCAAGAATCCCCGCGGTTCTTAGCATATTGAGATGTTGTGACAGCGCAGACTGTGTAATCTTTGGCACATACTCACCGATTTGTCCCACCGTTTTTGCACCCTGCATAAGAGCGCATAGAATTAGTAACCGACTTTCATTGGCTAGTATCTTCAAAAGCTCTGCCAATACTTTAGCTTTTTCTTCCATTAATACCTCCATCCTTTCTATGTTTAATTTTACAAATTCCCTGTGTCATTGTTCCCATAGGGCAGTAAACACACCACGTTCTGGGCTTGAACAAAATCATTGTTAAAATCCCTAAAATTGTAGATGTAAGCATAATCCCATAAAATCCAAATGCAAACCGTGCTACCCAATTAGGAACAAAGGCCGTATTTGTCCAGTTCCAAGGTAAGCTAAAAAACCAAAAAAATGTTATTGCTTCTCTCAGTTCTGCACCGGCAAAAACAAGATATGTTGAATATATCATAACCCCAAACATTGTCATAAAAAATATTAGGAATCCATAACGAAACCAAGTTGAACGTAAAAATTTAGGCGGACTCTTTTTTAATGAAAGCCCAAAACGACCACCGATTAAGTCAAATAATTGTCCTCTGTCACAGTATTTATTGCAGTACGCTTTGTTACCGCTAATTATAGCAATTATAAGAGGGGTCATCATAAATATAAGACCAAGCCATGCAAAAAGAATGTTAAAGAAACCTAGGGTCTATCCGACAAATAAAAAATTTCGTCATTTTAACCAAATCATAATGCAAGCAAGAATGACGAAAGCCTGAAACATGGAAGAAAGTTTATCATAT
>WQTQ01000086.1 GCA_009786175.1 Bacillota bacterium
TTTGGTTTTGTAAGTTTTTACCCCATACAAGTGCTGCTTGGCAAGGAAGACGGTATATTCCCAAGGGTAACAATGTGGTTGTCCCCGGTGGTTGCCGTATTGTTAATAGGTGTCACCGCTTTATGCTGGCGGGTTTTAAGTAGCAAATATGAAAGCGCAGGTACATGATATGCCACAAATACAACTTACAAATGTAACAAAAGATTACAAAATACGTGACCGCCAAGAAGGGCGTTCCGGCTTTGCAGAGTTTTTCAACCCCCGTTATACCTACAAACGCGCTGTGGAAGACGTAAGCTTTACCATAAACTCCGGCGAAATGGTAGGTTATATCGGCCCAAACGGCGCGGGAAAGTCTACCACAATTAAAATGTTAACGGGTATACTAACGGCTACATCCGGCACGGTGCGGGTTTTTGACCGTGACCCGTGCAAAAACCGTACAAAAAACGCCCTTAAAATGGGCGTAGTTTTTGGGCAGCGTTCTCAAATGCTGTGGGATTTGCCTGTGCGGGATACTTTTGATATGTTTCGGGTTATGTACAAAATCAAGCAAGATGACTTTAAACGTCAGCGGGACAGGCTTATTGAAATGCTGGATATGGGAGATTTTTTGGCACAGGCTACACGGCAGTTAAGTTTAGGCCAGCGGATGCGTGCAAATTTGGCATTGTGCTTTCTGCATCAGCCCCGGGTTGTTTACCTGGACGAGCCTACAATTGGCCTGGACATTCTTGTAAAAGATAAAATCCGGGATTTTTTAAAGCAGATTAACAAAGAAGAAAACACTACAATTCTGCTAACTACCCACGATACACAGGATATAGAAGAGGTTGCACAACGACTAATACTAATTGATAAGGGCAAATTACTTTTCGATGGCGGGCAGGCAGATTTCCACGATAAGTATAAAGATACGGAATATGTTTTGGAGGTAGTGTTTGCCCGGCCAACACCACCTGTCTCCCATAGTGGTTTTCAATTGCTAAAAATCGTGAACGGTTTAGAGCATTCATACAAAATCCCCTATGCCGGGCTTGGCAAAGGGGATGCGATAAGTTATGTGGCTTCACAGTATTCCGTGGCGGATATTAGAGTGCGGGAATCCGGCTTGGAAGATATTTTAAAGAAAATGTATGAAAGTTAAAACCGGCTTATTTTTCCCTTCTTGCCAACCCTGCCAGCACCTTGGCAAAAACGTACGCCCCAACATCCCCCAGCACCGTTAGTACCCTGTGCATTATCATGGCGGCGGTTAAAATTGTTATGCTTACAAAGTCACCAAGAAACATCATCATTACAGCTTCGCGAATGCCAAGGCCGCTTGGCGCGCCGGGGGTAATAAACCCTGCCAGCCACGCCAAAAGGTACAGCCCGATAATTGCAAAGCCCAACTCAAATGTAACTTCCTGACCCAAAATCATTAGCGTCATAAGAAATGTGACGCTGTATAAAAACATCAGCATAATTGAAAAACCAACGCGTTTAGCAATTACGGAAAAATTTATTGTCTCCATATTGCTGGTAAGGTTTTTTATCCCGCCTCTTATTTTGCCGCCAATACGGTGCCGCAAGAAATACAGGATAGTTCCGGCAATAACCAGAATTATTACCAAGATAAGTATCAACGTTGGTAATATATCCATCTGGCTAATATACGTGACAGAATAATCGAAGGCAAAAATCACCGCCACAACTATAACACCAATAACCATGCCTACGCCTTCCAGTATGGTAGACAACACAACTTTGCCGTGAGTCAGCTCTTCCTCTTCTACTGCAAGCCTGTTGCGCCCTGCAACGTACATAACCCCGCCTGGGATATATTTGTAAACGTTAGACTCTGTATAAACAGAAAGAGCCAGTGAGCGGCTAACTAAAATACCGGAAACATTCCGCACCAGCGCGCGGAAGTTTAACCCTGCCAGCAAAATGCCGCTGCCTTCCAGGGTGGCAATGCCCAAAAGCCCCGCTACAACCCATGGGGACGTTAATAAGTCGAACAAACTACGGTCAAAGCCGTCATCTGCCATAAGCCGCCGGGCAATAAATATAAGGGACAAAATCATAAGCAGTGTCCCAAGACACGAAACAATTTTTTTCAAGTTTACTTTATTTTTATTGGTGGTCATCATAATCTCCAAAATTTGAATTCGGTCCTCTAAGAGTATACGTAAATGAGGAAATAAACAAGATAAATTTTTTATTATGCAGTTATTTGCGTAAATATATGCTTCTAACGGGTATACCAAACTTGATTTATAACCAAACTTTCCCTTGACTGGTGCCGGTATTTGTGAAAACATAAGGCGTTGCCATACTTTATTTCTTAATTAAGAAAGGAAACACAATTCCAATGAAACTTTATGAAACTTTAAAATCCGGGATACAAATTGTAGAATACGATCCATCCCTTGCAGCAACCATTGCGGAACTGTTTAACCACAACGAAGACTGGGGCGGAAGCGGTACGTTGTCTACGGAAAGCCAGATAATTTCCAACCACGAAACGGCTACACACTTTAACGTGTACGTTGCCCTGGATGGCGACAAAGCCGTTGGTTATTGCAGTTTTGGTCAGTATTTTTATGACGCAAATACCACATATGTGGCACTGCTGGACGTTCACCCGGAATATAGGAACAAAAAAATAGGTAAAGCCCTTGTGCTTCGGTGTGTACAGCGCACGATAGAACTGGGCTACCCGCGTATAGACCTGTACACATGGGCAGGCAATACTGCTGCTGTGCCGCTGTACAAAAAGTGCGGTTTTATGTGGGAAGACAGGCCAAACAGTACCCACTTGGCAAATTTTATCCCTTCAATTATTACCGCGCCGCTTTTTGCGGACTTTTTTACAAAAGCAGACTGGTACACAGATTCTACCCGTTCTTTAGAAATTGCACCGGATGGGGTAGAAGTTAACATTTTCGAGTTGTTTACCTACACCTGGGAAAAAGACGGTGAATCTCTTGCCATTGGCTACGAGCGCACAGGCCGCCAAATGCGTATGATAGAAACAGATGACTATAAAATAGAACTTATGGCAGAAGACCACGAACTTGCGTTTGGTACAGAGTATAATTGCGTATTTACCGTGGAAAATAAAACCGGCAAAGAGTTAAACATCAAACTAAATGGCCGGGAAGATGCCAATATTAAGCTGGATTACAGCCTGGATACCCAAGTTACAGGTAAGCAGGAATATCCTGCCAAGTTTTATGTAGGGGCTATTGACGAGCCGCAAGACCCGTGGAAGGTTCACCCATGTTTATTGGCGGATATTGAAATAAACGGGCAAACAGTCACCTTTGGCATGGGTATTGAGGCAAGGTTTCCGTTGATTGTAAAACTGCACAGGGAATGTACTGTAGACCAAATTGGCATGGACGCAAAAGCCCACATCGGCCTTCACGGTTCTTTGCTGGAAGATGCAAAAATTACGGTATCAATGCCAAAAAACCGCCTTCTTACCTTTAAGGGCGAAGCGATAGAGAAAGAAAACATATTTACGGTGGATGTGCCAAGTAAGGGAAAAGTGTCTGTGCCCGTGACGGCAACTACGTTGGCAATAGGCTACGAAGCCCTAAGCTTAGACTGTACAGCCCTTCTAAAAAGCGGCAAGACCTTTAGCTTTAAAGCACCGCTGTACATTTTTACCCGCGATATGGTTAGTGCTTTTACAGGCGAAGACCTTCACAGCTACTTTTTGTTTAATGGCCCGTGGCGGCTGCGCCTTGCCAAGGATGGCGGCGAAGAATACCTGGACCAAAACGAAGCCAATGTGCGTCATCTTACAAATTCCAACGTATCCGGTGCTTTCGCGCCGCCAAAGTTTGGTAAGCCCTACGATGATGAATTTAACCTGCTAAAGCCAAATGTAAAAATGTATCAGCAAGACACGGCCATGGTAATGGAAGTAGAGCTTGTTTCCCAAAAGTTCCCGGGCATGGTGGTTACGCAAATTTATACATTAACTGCCGCCGGTGTTATTACCCGCAAAAGCCGTGTAGAAAATCGCGGGCCCAAGCCCCGGCACACAATGCTGCAAGACGGGTTTTATCCTGCACTTGGGGGCAGCACAGTTTTCAGCTACAAAGGGCAAATTCACCAAAACCACAGTACACCCAACCCTGATGGAAACGTTAATGAAATTGACGGCATAGATCTGGATTACTTTGACGAAAACTGGGTTTTTGAAGCATCACCGGCTATGCCGAAAGGGTACTGCTGGCCAAAGGAATACAAGCCTGCCATTAAATGGGGTAATAATATTTCATTTGAAATTGACCCGGGAGAACTTGCGCCGGGGCAAGCATTTGAAACACAGCACGTTGTTTACACATTGGGGCTTTTCACTAATTACAACGATTTTCGGAATTATGCCCGTCAAGTTTACAACTACGAGCCTGCAATTCCTTCCCATGTGGTGGATGTTGTGTTAAACGGATACAACCCGTTTGTAACTACAGCAGACGTAAAACTGGATGTAATTAACCACCGCGAACATGTACTTGAAGGCAATATAACTGTATCTTCCGACGGTTTGTTTGAAACACAAACCCAAACCAACCCGGAAGAAGAACTGATAGAGCGCAACACTTTTGACATCGCCCTAACAGCGCAGCAAAGTATTGGCCTTACCAATGTAGCCCTAAAAACCGTAGGCTATGAAAAAACCTACCACAGGGCGTTATTCTTCCCCAAGGGCGAAATTACACGTACCCAAGAAGGGACAATGTACAGCGTTTCCAATGGTGAAATTACTTTTAAAGTTGACCCTGTTTACGGCAATGTTTGCTACTCGTTAAAGGATGCAAAAGACCGGGAATGGCTGTCAAGTAAATATCCAAACCACGAGCCGTACAGCTGGTTTAACCCATTCCTTGGCGGTATATGCGTAAACCCGCCGGGAATGTATTCTGCAATCGCTGTGTTAAAAGAAAAAATAACTGCCAACTTTGCAGAAGCCCGTGATAACTTCGGCAGCTTATGGCAGGGCATATGCATAACCCTGGAAGTAAGCGAGTATGACGAGTTTAAAGGCGCGGTATACAAAATTTATTTTATGACATTGCCGGGCTTGCCGATGATGTGTTCTTTCTACAAGTTTGAGAACGGCACAGGCGAGTTTAAAAACAATACTGTAGGAATAAGTGCCTACCTTAACCCGGACGATGACCCTAAAAATATTTTGCTGCATGCAACAAGCAAAGACCATAAGGATTATTGCTTCCGCACGGGTACGGAAGACTTAGACGAGGTCTATTTTGAAAACACATTGGCTATAACAGGCTCTAGGGAAGAAAAAATGTATATGTTCCATGGCAATAAATACAACGGCAAAGCAAATTATTTCTGGGGAAACAATAAAATTTCCGTATCTGCCGGGGTTGAGATGGAGGCTCGCGCTGCACATGGGGAAGTATTTACCTCCAGCCCGCTTTTTTTCGTAGTAACGGATAAGAATTTACCTATGGGTTCATTGGATGACCTGGAGCGGATTAGCTTTAGTACCCCCTGATATCACATCATCACACGAAAGGAAACACCATAATGAAAATTTACGAAACCCTCCCTTCCGGGATAAAAATTGTTGACTATTCTAATAAATATGCCGCAAGCCTTGCGGAAATGTGGAATTTGTCTGCCGACGACTGGGGCGGCAGCGGCACGTTGGAAACAGAGAGTTCAGTAATTTCCCGCCACGAAACCTCGTCGTTTATTGACGTATTTATTGCACTGGACGGCGAAACGGCAGTGGGCTATTGCAGCTTTAAGCTGTCCTGGTACGACCCAAACAGCACGTATGTAGATTTGCTGGGGGTGCGTACGGATTATAAAAACAAAAAAATTGGCAAGGCCCTTGTCCTCCGCTGTGTACAGCGTACAATTGAACTTGGCTACCCGGTGCTGGACATCCACACATGGGCGGGCAATACAGACGCTGTGCCCCTGTACAAAAAATGCGGATTCCTGTGGGAAGAACGGCCGGACAGCACATATCTGATTAACTTTATCCCGTCAATT
>WQTQ01000087.1 GCA_009786175.1 Bacillota bacterium
GGCGTTCCTTTGACGGTTGTCAAACCATTTGAATTGCCGGGGCTTTTTGAAGCGGCTGCCCAAAATTCGATTGTACATCAAGAAGTTCCTGTTGTTTATACAGAAGTTATTGAATCACCTAATCAATACCCTGTTTCAAAGGAAGAACTTCTCAAAGAAGTAATACCTGAGGTAACCATGGCAGAGGATGTCACCCTACCCAATAGAAACTTCTTTATAATTTGGTTGGTTATTCCTCTTGCGGTGATTGTGTTTACAGTAATTTGTTTCATACGCAAACGTTTTATCGGAGGCCACCATGGAAAATGAAACAAAAATCAACGAAATCAAAAATACATTGCAACAAACGCTGGACGTAACCCGCTACGCCCACACCATTGCCGTATGCGAAACAGCCGTAACCCTTGCCAAAAGGTTTGGTGCAGATGTAGAAAAAGCCTACCTTGCCGCTCTTTTGCACGATTGCGCAAGGGGCTTAAGCAAAGCCGAATTGCTGGAATATTGCAAACAAAACAACATTCCATTGGACGGGCATATGCAAAAGGACATAAACCCTGTCCATGCCCTGGTGAGCGCGGATATAGCAAAGCGGCAATTTGGCATTAACGATAAAGAAATATTGGACGCAATTCATCATCACGCGATTGGTGCAGAAAACATGACCCTTCTGGATAAAATCATTTTTGTTGCAGACGCAACAGAGCCTAACAGAACCGAACCGGACGAAATAAACAATGATTTATACAAAGCACGGCACGCTGCCGAAAGTGATTTGGATAAGGCCATAGCCCCGGTTATGCGTTTGAAAACCCGCTATTTATACGGGAAGCCCATGCATCCAACCAGTACTGCCGTGTTACAAAAATACGAGTAAGGAGACATAATAATGCCGGGATTTTTGACCCATTACATTGCCGGACAGGCAGTCTTAAACAGTGCCGAGCCAGATATTCAAAAAATAATTGCGAAAGATGAACGCCTGTATAATTTAGGCACCCAGGGGCCGGATATTTTTTTCTATTACTTCCCGGGGATTATTCGCAAGCGTTCCCGTGACATTGGCGGGCAGATGCATAAAAACGATTTGGGCCTGTTTATCGCAAGGATGGCACATTTGGCCAAAAAGGCTGCGGGGGACGAGCGGGACTTAATTTTCGCTTATACGGCGGGGATTGTCATGCACTACATGATAGACGTCCATTCCCACCCGTATGTTTACGCCAAGGTCTATAACGAAAATGCTACCGGCATAAAAAACAGCGCGGATCATCGCGCTTTCGAAACGGCAATAGACATTGCGTTGTTAAAACTTGTAAGCGGTAAAAAGCCTGCAGATTACAGCCAGTGGGAATTGATACGTGCAGAAGCAGAGCATTTAATTGTGGCCGCGAAGGCAATGAGCAGGGTAATAAAGCTGGTGTATGACCGTACAATTCCGCCGCAGGATGTGTACCGTGCAATGCGGCATATGATTCAGCTAACCCGGCTGCTGCGTTCCCGGAAAGGCCGCCGTAAAAAGTGGACCGCCTTAGTGGAAAATCTAACAGTTGGCGAGCCGTTATTTTCCAGCATGGTACATGAACAGGAAGTGGATGAGGCCACCGACTACCTTAACCATCAGCGAACGCCGTGGAAAGCCCCTTGGGAAGATGAAGATGCAGAACACTGTACCGACAGTTTTTTTGACAGGTACAACGCGGCAGTTGACGAAGGCCTGGAAATTATTCAAAGTTTGTACGACTATGTTTATGGGGATTTACCGCTTAAAACCTTAGGAGACAAACTGGGTAACCGTTCTCTGCAGACGGGCGCGCCTTGTTCACAAAATCTATGGTAGACATCATTGTTATTGGCGGCGGCCCTGCGGGTATGATTGCCGCTGGCACAGCCGCTGAAAACGGCGCGCAGGTAACTCTTTTAGAGAAAAATGAAAAACTGGGCAAGAAGCTGTACATTACGGGCAAAGGCCGCTGTAATTTGACCAATAATACAGATATTCCGGGCTTACTAAGTCAAACAATGTCTAACCCGCGGTTTTTGCAAAGCGCGTTTCACGCACTGGATGTACCGGGCCTTATAGCTTTTTTCGAAAGCCTTGGTGCCCCATTAAAAACCGAGCGTGGCGGGCGGGTTTTCCCGGTAAGTGATAAAGCCGAGGATATAACAAAAGCTTTGGCGGCGTATATGCGCCGTAACAGGGTTAAAGTGGAGTTAAACTGCCAAGTACAGGGAATAACAGCGGAAGAAGCCCCTAAGCTGCGTCATAGTTTTCAAATCCACACCCCTAACCGCATATACCGTGCAGACGCGATAATAATCGCCACAGGCGGCTTGTCGTACCCTTCCACCGGCTCTACCGGGGACGGTTACAAGTTCGCGAAAAATTTTGGGCATTCCATTACGCCCACTTGCCCGTCGTTGGTACCCCTGGTGGTTGAAGAACCTTGGGTAGTCGACCTTACTGGCCTAAGCCTGCGGAATGTACGTTGTACGGCGCGGCAGCTAAGCGGCAAACCGGCTGTTTTGTATGACGAAATGGGCGAAATGCTTTTTACCCCAACAGGCGTAACGGGGCCGATAATTTTACGTGCCAGCGCGTACCTAACAGAAAAATTAGCATCCGGTACCCCCATCCGCTTGGAAATTGACCTCAAACCCGCTTTATCCCACGAGCAGCTGGACGCGCGTATCTTACGGGATTTTTCGGAAAATCAAAACAAAAATTTCGCCAACGCATTAGACGGTCTTCTCCCGCAACGGCTGATAGATACGATTATTTTTCTTTCGCAAATACCGCCGGAAAAAAAGGTTAACACCATAACCAAAAAAGAACGGCAAAACCTGGTTGGCACTTTAAAGGCATTGCCATTAACCCCAACAAAGACCACCGGCTACAAAGAAGCCGTAATAACCAGGGGCGGCGTGGCGGTAAAGGAAATAAACCCATCTACTATGATGTCCAAAAAATTGCCTGGCCTGTTTTTTGCCGGTGAAGTGCTGGACGTGGACGCCATGACCGGCGGGTACAACTTGCAAATTGCATTTTCCACCGGTTATTTGTCAGGGCGTTCCGCCGCAAAATTCAACTGGTAAGAGAATCCTACCAGTTGAATTTTGTAAGCGAACAGAAAGGAGTCAATATGAAAAATATTTCGCAGGGCTTTGCCATAGCCATAGACGGCCCGGGCGGCGTAGGTAAGAGTACGACCGCCAGGTTAGTGGCAGAATTATTGGGCATAACATACATCGATACGGGGGCAATGTACCGTGCCGTGGCTTTTTACAGCATACAAAATGGAATAGACGTTTCAAATCCGGACAAGCTTGAAACATCTTTGCAAAATATAAGTATCGAGCTGCGTTATGCAAACCGTAACCAACGGGTACATTTAAACGGGCAGGACATAAGCGATTTTATACGCACACAGGAAATTTCCGGCTTGACACCAATTGTGGCCGCAAATGAAGCGGTGCGGGAAAAACTTGTAACCCTGCAGCAGGAAATGGCAAAGCAGGGCGCGGTAGTAATGGATGGCCGTGACATTGGCAGCCAAGTTTTGCCCTGGGCCCAGGTGAAAATTTACTTAGATGCCCCGCCGGAAATCCGGGCCCGCCGCCGCATGTTAGACTTGGAAAGCAAAGGGCAGGCAGTGGACTTTGAACAAATACTGCAGGAAATTATTTTACGGGACTATAGAGATAAAACCCGCACCATAAGCCCATTGGTGCAAACCGCCGATGCGGTTTACATTGATACTGCCCACATGAACCCGCAAGAAGTTGCGGATAAAATAGCATCATATGCAAAGGAGCTGCTGCCATGTTCTACAAATTCATCCGAGTAATCGCCATTTTACTTTGCCGCGTTCTTTATCGTTTTGAATTAAGCGGATTCGAAAACATTCCCAAAAACGGGGCGTTTTTGCTATGCGGTAACCATATCAGCGCGTATGACCCAATTGCCCTTGCGGCTTTTTCTAAGCGTCAATTACGCTTTATGGCAAAGCACACTCTGTTTGATTTTCGTCCGCTGGGTACGTTCCTGCGTGCGATGGGTGCTTATCCCGTAAACCGTACCGCCACAGACATGAACGCATACCGGCATTCCATGAATCTGCTGAAAGACGGCCACGGTATGCTAATTTTTTCCCAGGGAACACGGATGAAAGATTTTGAAAACGCCAAAGCCGGTGTAGCGGTTTTTGCGTTAAAATCCGGTGCGCCAATTATCCCTGTCGGTATTACGGGGCCCTTCCGCTTCCGCAGAAAAATTAGGATTCATGTGGGCGAACCAATTTATATGGAAAAATATCAGGGTCAAAAAGTAAAAACAGAATTGGTGGACGAGGTAATGAATACCCTTGCAGAGCGTATAACCGGGCTTTTGCAGTAGCGATACGTAAGATTTATGTAAAAATTGCGTAAATAATAAAATTATATATAACATTTTTGTTGCAGAAATTGTTAGTTAGTGTTACACTAGGAATGTCTGCTGTGATAAGGCCCTGTAATATTGTCACAAAAGACTAACATATTGGCCAAAGGAGGCCGTTCACATCATGAGCGAAATAGATAAAACACAATCCTTTCAAGAGATGCTTGATGAGTCATTCACAACATTAAAATCCGGAAACATCGTCTCCGGCACGGTAGTACGTGTTACCCCAACAGAGGTTATTGTTGATTTGGGCTTTAAATCTGACGGCATTATCTCTCGCAGCGACTTTTCAGATGATCAAACTACAGAGCTTTCTGAATTGGCCAAACCCGGCGATACAATTGATGTATGGGTGTTGCGTGTAAATGATGGCGACGGAAACGTGGTTTGTTCTAAGAAAAAAGTAGACAGCCAAGCAGGCCTAAAAAGCCTGGAAGCCGCATTCAACGATAAAACCGTATTGCACGGTAAAGTAGTTGATGTAGTAAAAGGCGGGTTAACTGTAAACATCGAAGGCTGCCGTGCGTTTGTACCATCTTCACAGGTTTCCAACCGGTTTGTTAAAGACCTGGAAGAATTTAAGGGTAAGGAATTCGATTTCCAAATCCTTGAATTTGAGCGCGACCGCAACAGACGTTTGCGCATTATTGCCGGCCGCCGCGAGCTTGCTGCCAAAGAGGCAGAAGAACGTCACAACGCTATTTTCTCCAATATTGTTGTAGACCAGCGTATAGAAGGAACGGTAAGCCGCATTGTAGATTTTGGCGCGTTTATCGACCTTGGCGGTGTAGACGCTTTGCTGCACATAACAGAGCTTTCATGGAGCCGTGTGCGTAAGGTAACAGACGTGCTTAAAATTGGCGATAAAATTACCGCGATTGTTAAGGACTTTAACCCGGAAACAGGCAAAATATCCTTGTCTCTTAAAGATGCAAAAGATAACCCATGGTTCGGGATATTGGAAAAATATCCAATCGACTCAATTGTAAAAGGTACAGTTGTACGCTTTGCGCAATTTGGTGCGTTTGTCCATCTTGAAGATGGCGTAGACGGTCTTGTACACATTTCGCAAATTGCAGACAAGCGCGTGGCAAAACCTGCCGATGAACTTGAAATTGGTCAAGTAATAGACGTTAAAGTTGTTGCCATAGACGAAGAGAACAAAAAAATCAGCCTGTCTAAACGTGAAGCAGACGCAATTCTAAACCCGCCGCCTGTTGTAGACGAACATTTTGAAGAAGAAGTTCTTGTTAATGTATCAGACTACATGGAAGAAACCCCGGAAGAACAGCCTGTTGCAGAAGAAGTTTCTCCTGCAGAAGCAGCGGAAGAAGTTATTGTTGAAGAAGCATCTGTGGAAGTTGTAGAAGAAACGGCAGAAGAAGTTCTTGACACAGACAGCACAGTTGAATAGAATAAACAACATGAGTAAGCTGGGCAGTCGCGTGGCTGCTATGCAGCCATGAGGAAAGTCCGAGCATCACGGGGTAAGGGTGCCAGGTAACGCCTGGCGGAGGCGACTCCAGAGACAGTGCAACAGAAATAAACCGCCCCTGCATTTTCTTGCAGAAAATGCAAAGGGTAAGGATGGAAAGGTGCGGTAAGAGCGCACCGCCTTGCTGGCAACTGCAAGGGCTATGTAAACCTCACCCGATGCAAGACCAAGTTAAAGCGCAGGCTTTTCCGCATTACGCAGGATAGCCGGTAACGGGCACCCCGTCTCGCTTTGGTAGTGTCGCACGAGCCAATGGGCGACCGTTGGCCCAGATAGATGGCTGTCCACGACAGAACTCGGCTTATAGGCTTGCTCGTATTGCAACAAATTAATAAAATATTCAGCAACCTAACGGTTGCTTATATTTGGAGATGTACTCAAGTGGCTGAAGAGGCGTCCCTGCTAAGGATGTAGGCCGGGTAACCGGTGC
>WQTQ01000088.1 GCA_009786175.1 Bacillota bacterium
TTTTGATACAATGTTTCCATGCAAGCCTACCCCTTTTCGGTGCTTTTTTGTGTGGAAACAAAGTTTACCAGATTTGGGGGCGGCTTGCTGTTTTTTTAGGGAAATTTGGAAATTTGGACTCATAAAACTTGTAAACTGGTGGTATATATTAAAGTTGCGCAAAAACCTGGCTGTCTTGTCAGCCCCTCTGTAAATCAATCTTTTTTACTTCCTATCATCCAACCACTTAACCGCTGCATCTGCCACAACTTTCAAATTATCCGGTACAAACGGCGTTGGCAAACCGGCGTCGGCCACAAGGTCAACAAATGTCTTCGTGCCCGCAAAGCCGGTAAAACGTACATATTTTTCCCATGCGGCTTGGAAATTTTCCTGAGATTCCGACCACATGCACAGTGCCATAACTTGGGCCAGACAGTAGTCGATGTAGTAGAACGGCATACCGTAAATGTGGGTTTGTGCCTGCCAGCGGCGGCCTTCCTCGTAGAATGGCGTTTCTGTAAGGTCTAGCCATGGGCGGTAGATGCCCTCCAGCTTTAGCCACAGGGCGTTCCGCTCTGCGGGGGTCATGTTGGGGTTTTCGTAAATATGGTGCTGGAACTCGTCCACCATTGTGCCGTATGGGATAAAGAATAACGCGCTTGCCAAGTGGCTTTCGTAGTATTTTTCTGTCTGCTCGCCAAAGAAGCCTTCCATCCACGGCCATGTGAAAAATTCCATTGCCATAGAATGGACTTCCGCAGTTTCATTAGAGTAGTGGCGAAGGGCAGACGGGTAAATGTCCCGGGCTTTGTAAGATGCGTAGGCATGTCCGGCTTCGTGAGTTAGCACGTCGATGTCACCGGCAGTGCCGTTAAAATTGGCAAAAATGAAAGGCACTTTGTATATTGGAATTGTGGCGCAATAGCCGCCTGCGGCTTTGCCCGGGCGGGTTAATACGTCAAACAGTTCGCCTTCCAGCATAACGTCGATAAACTCCGCTGTTTCCGGTGAAAGTTCGTGATACATTTTTTTACCGTGGGCAAAAATTTCGTCCGGGGTGCCAAATGGCTTAGCGTTGCCTTCCGGATATTCGAATTGGTCATCATACATTTTAAGAGCCTCCACGCCAATGCGCTTTGCCTGTTCTTCTTTCAGGCGTTTTGCAACAGGAACGATGTATTTTTGTACACCTTCTCGGAATTTTGCAACCATTTCTGTGTCGTAACAGTTGCGCTGCATTCGGTAGTAGCCTGTTTCCACAAAATTTTTGTGACCAAGTTTTTCTGCCATTTTGGCCCGCAGCTTTGCAAGGTCGTCAAAAATGCGGTCAAGCTGTTCCGCGTGGGACAGGAACCAAGCGGCGTAGGCTTCCGCCGCGGCTTTACGCACTTCGCGGCTTGGGTCTTGGAAGTATGGTGTCATTTGGGCAAGTATTAATGTTTTGCCGTCAAACTTAATTTGCGCAGAGGCGATTAGCTTTGTGTATTCGCTGCGAAGGCGGTTTTCATCTTGCATGTCCGCAACAATTTCCGGTGTAAATGTTTTTAGCGCGATTTCCGCGTTGCGGAACATCAGGTCGCCCCATTCTGCTTCCATTTCCTTACGGAATGGCGACGCTAAAAGGGCCTGGGTAAAAGCCTGGGAAAGGGCCTGCAACTTGGGAAGAACCTCGTCCATGTAGGTTTTTTCCGCGTCGTATTCTTCATTGGTGGTGTCCAACGTGTTACGAATACGTGCGATGGCGAACATAGAGAACAGATATTGGCTGTACTCGTCATATTCCTTATAAGCGGCAAAGCATTCCTCCGCTGTTTTAGCGTTTTTAAAGTTTTCGAGAATTTGTGTGAATTTTGCCTGTACGTCCTCAAATTGTGGACGTGTGTATGGCATTGTAGAAAATTTCATGTGATTGTTCCTCCTATTGTACTGTTTCATCTAACTGCCAGTTTAGTGCTTCATAGCTTTTGCGGCGGGTTTGCTTGTCATCGGATAAAATTTTAGTGGCGTATTTTGCCACATCTTTTGCAACCGCCCGTGGTACAACAATTACGCCGTCACCGTCTGCAACAATAACGTCGCCGGGGCAAACTGTAACGCCGCCAATTGCCACAGGCACGTCTTTTTGGTCGAATTGGATTTTGCACTGTACCATAGACTGGCCAACGAAGTGTGACCATACCGGGATTTTTTGCATTATCGTTTCGTCTGTATCGCGGATGCCCGCGCCGTTTAGCACAAAGCCCCGGTTGCCCTTTTGCAGCGCGCCAAGGGTGTTTTCTGAACCAAGAAGGCCCACATTTACGCCGCTTACATCAATAGCCATAAAGTCGCCGTCTTCAATGTCGTTCATCCATGGGTATGTGCAAACATTGCCGTAGTACCAACCCTGCCAAGCTGTGTAGTCATCGTTTTTGGCATCCGGATATGGGCCAACGTAAGGTAAATAGCGGGCTGTACGGGCAATGCCCACGGCCCGTGTCCGGAACAGCGGGCGTACCCCCGGCTCCATAGAGCCAAAATTGTGGTAGCCAATCCAGTCCATGCCGTCACGAACGTCCGCAACGCGGAGTTCCTTGTACAGCTCAAGTAAAACTTTGTTTTCTGCGATCATGGTAACACTCCTTCTGGTTTATTGGGGTTTGCCCCATCTAACTAACACAATACTACGATTATTTTTGAAAGAATGCAAGGAATTGCGCCTTAGTTTACCACATTTCTAAACCTGCGCATGGTTGCGGCATTGTACACAGTAAACCGCGGCAGCGTAAACGGATTGGAGTTTCTTGTAATGTGACGGTTTTCACCGCCAAATGCCATGATAATACCCACGTCTTGCAGGGCATTTATTACATACTCGTTGTATTGGGATAGGGGGAATGCATATGCGCGGTGGTTTTCGACAAATTTGAAGCTTTGAATTGTGTCGGCGATAATGTTTTCACGCATGGCGCGTGTAAGCCGTGTGTCTGTTGTACCGTAAACAATCTCGTGCAAATTATGGGAATGGCTGGCAGTTTCAAATACGTCTGTGTTTTTGACAATAGTGTGAAATGCGGCGAATGTCAGACACTCGTAATCCAACGGTGGTTGAACCTCGCCCAGTGCCTCTACTTCCCCGGTGATAAGAAAAATTTGCCCGCGCATTCCGTATCGGCGCATAATTGGCGCGGCGTAAACAAAATTAGAATAATACCCGTCGTCAAAGTGAATCATTATACTGCGGGCAGGCAGGTTGCGCCCGTGGAACAAGAAATGTTCCAGGTCGCAAAGGGTAACAGGATAGAAGCCATTTTGGTGTAAATACCGTATTTGTTCCTCGAAAGTTTCCGTAGTAACAAGCCAAGGATTATCCTGCATTGCGTAAGCTTTTTCCCGGGGTAAAATGTGATGGTACACCAAGACGGGCAGCCTGTCGGTAGTTTCTGTAGTTGCAATCACTGTGTTGTCAATGATGCCAATACCAAGCCCCATGTACCTGGTTATGAAATCCAACGTAACCATAGAACGGCCTTCAACTATGCGTAATGGGCTGCTAAGGTAGGTTTGCCGCCTGTTTACGGTAGCAGCGCGGATATTTGGCCGCAGTACAATTCTGCTGCGTCCGTAAGCAATTGTTATTTGCCTTGTGCCGTCGTTCCATGCTGTGGTGCCGCCTAGTGCATCTACTAGAGGTTGAAGAGGAACAACATTACCTTCTTCAATTATGATACCTGTATATATGCCGTTTAGTCTAATTTGTTTGCCTGCCGCACTTGGCGTGGCGGCTCCTTGTAGTGGCGGCGTTAAGGTTTGTGATGTTACAAAGAGCCCAATGGCCGCGCCTACCGCAGCCCCAACTACAAATAGCAAGAAAGCGCGACTCGCGCGCTTACTTACGAAATTCTTTATTTTTTGCAAAACCTCGCACATTTTATACAAGGCTTTCTTTTTTCAACAATTCCACCACATCGGTTTTTTCCCATGGTAAGTCTAAACCCGGGCGGCCAAAGTGGCCGTATGCGGCGGTTTGCTTGTAAATGGGGCGGCGTAGATCAAAATACTTAATAATTGCCGCCGGACGCAAATCAAAATGCTTGTTTATAAGTTCTACAATTTTCTCGTTCGAAATGACACCGGTGCCTTTTGTATTAATATGCACAGACACGGGGCGTGCAACACCGATTGCATAAGCCAACTCAATTTCACAGTGGCGTGCAAGGCCTGCGGCCACAATATTTTTGGCAATGTAGCGCGCCATATATGCGGCGGAACGGTCTACTTTTGTTGGATCTTTGCCGCTGAACGCGCCGCCCCCGTGTGCAGCGTAACCGCCATAAGTGTCTACAATAATTTTGCGGCCTGTAAGCCCCGCGTCGCCAACCGGCCCGCCAATTACAAAACGGCCTGTGGGGTTAATGTAATATTTTGTTTCTTCTGTCAGCAATTCTGCCGGGATAACAGGCTTGATTACCTTTTCCATTATGTCCGTGTGAATTTGCTCGTTGGTTGCTTCTTCTTTATGCTGGGTAGAAACTACAACGGCAGTGACGGCCACCGGCTTACCGTTGTCATCGTATTTTACAGTTACTTGGGCCTTACCGTCCGGGCGAAGATAGGTTACATCTCCGTTTTTCCGGATTTCTGTAAGTTTTTGTGTAAGCCTGTGTGCAAGAGAGATCGGAAGGGGCATAAGTTCTTCTGTTTCATCACAGGCATAACCAAACATCATGCCTTGGTCACCTGCGCCGGTGTCTGCGTCGCCGCCGCTTTCACGGCTTTCCAGCGATTTGTCTACGCCCATGGCAATATCCGGCGATTGGTCTGAAAGCGTTACAAGTATGGCGCAAGTGTCCGCGTCAAAACCCATGTCGCCGTGTACATAACCGATTTCGCGAATGGTGTCGCGGGCTATGTTTTTAATGTCTACGTAGCAGTTTGTGGTAATTTCTCCGGCAACCAACACCATACCTGTGGTGGTTAGTACTTCGCAAGCAACCCGCGCCGCAGGGTCTTTAGCTAAAATAGCGTCCAATACCGCGTCGGATATTTGGTCGCAAATTTTGTCGGGATGTCCTTCTGTTACTGATTCTGATGTGAATAGGTGCATTTTAGTTCCTCCTAAAAAAATAAGCCCCTCAGGGCTTTACATAAAAAATACATCTTCCGGATTGGCAGAAAGCACAACCGGGGGAGTTAGCACCGTGCATAAAGCCGGTTGCTGGGTTTCACAGGGCCCTGATCCCTCCACCTCTCTGGATGCGTATGAAATTGACTTACTAATAATACCAAGTTTTAGGATTTTGTCAAGCAATTTTTAGTAAATTGTTGCCCCAAATGGCATAAAAGAAAGTTTTGCCAATTTAAAACACTGTATACCAAAAGGAATTCCGATAATTGTTATACATAAAATTATCCCGAAAATGCAGTCAATAATGGCAAGTACAAGCCCGCCAAAAATAATCCACAACATGTTCATAAGAAAACTGCCGCCACCGCCACCGTAGGTCACGGTTTTACCAAAAGGCCACAGGGAAAGGCCCGCAAGTTTGAAAGATTGCAGCCCAAAAGGTATCCCGATAATAGTTATACATTGAACCGCGCCCACAATAAGCCACGCCACGCATAACCAAAACCCGCAAAGGAAAAGCCATAAAATATTGCCCAATGTTTTCATACAATTCCCTGCCTTCATGTTTTGTGATAACGATGGTACCATGTTTCTATGTCGTGGTCAATACGTACATGGCCCTGTGGTGGCCTTTGTTTTAATTTTGCCGAACAGGTAGCTGTCACTTTCCCGATAGTATAAATCCGGGTCAAAGGCGTATTTTTCGGAAAATTCCGTTAGGGCTTTGACATATTCTTTTTCCTCGCGCCACATTAAAACGGCGGGCAGTTCGTTTAATTCCATAAATTCGCTCCTCTTTATGTTTTATGTCGGTGGTATAAATATATAGGAAAATTCGCGATAATACCAGTCTGTTAATGGGGCGGGAAATGTAGTATAATTCGCGCTCTGGGAAATTGCTATTTACGAAACTTGCATAAACGCGCTTTATGCCACAAATTTGTACAACTTTTACATTACTGTTATAATCCCCCCATTATCTTATAAGAACGGAGCAACCTAAATGGAACTGGACACAAAAACAAAGCAGAAGGCGTTTTTCTTTCTTTTAGTGGCAACGGTGCTTACGTCCCTTGCCGGAGGCTTGTCTGAAGGGGTTTACAGTAATTTTTACTACGAAGTGTACAGCGTAACCGCGCGGCAGCGGGGCTTTATTGAGTTCCCGCGGGAGTTGCCGGGGCTTATCGCTGTTATTGTTATTTCCATGATGTCATTTTTGGGCGAGATACGCCTTGCCATTGTGGCGCAGATATTGTCTATTGTGGGGCTTATTCTGCTTGGGGTGTTTACGCCGCCGTTTTCGATTATGCTGGTGTTTTTGTTTATCAATTCTATGGGGATGCATCTTTACATGCCGTTAAAAGACAGCATTGGGCTTAATATTATTGGCTC
>WQTQ01000089.1 GCA_009786175.1 Bacillota bacterium
TCAAAACGCCTCAAAAGTCCGGTCTTCCGCTGGCTTAATCTCATTCATTTTTGCTCGCATTGCTTGCGCTGTTTTTTGGTTTTAACTCTTGATTGGCGTTTGTATTATTAATTTCTTCAAGTACTCGCTCATCAATATATGCGGCATGTTTATCTGCAACCGTTTTTAGTTCTGTACATAGTCTGTCAAACATAGAACTTAATTCATCGTTTGACTTTATGCTGCATTTACAAGAGTTATTATGCATAAGTGTCTCTCACCGTTACCTTTCAAAATAATTAGTCAAGTTTAATTCATAGTTGCCAACATATGATAATTTTTTCATGTTCAATGTGACCCTTTCATTGGCGAATATGATATCAGGGGGTAAAAAAGTAACTTCACATAAATAACGATTTTTCAGCTAAAAAGCTCTACCAACTTGGCGGAAGCACCATCTACCACCCTAAACCACTGTACAGAACCGTCATCAATTTGCACTGTGGCAAAAGACCCATACGTTCCTCCGGGCACAAATGCAATTGTCACTGTATGCATATCGCTTGTTGCTTGCAAGATTATTGGCTGCCCTACAGGTATTTTTGTAAAGTCGCCTTCCCCCCACGGAGCCCCATCTTCCAAGACTTCAAAGCTTCTTAGTATACCGTAAATACTCATTAGCTCTTCTTCAGTGAAATAACTTTTTTCAAATGTCTCGTAGAACTCGAATGTCAACCGGAGTTCGTCACGTAATGTGAAAGGTAAATACTCGGATAAGTTATTGTAAGTCAAATCTTCTGCCCGTCTTCCGCATCCAGTAAAAATCATAAGCAATACAATGGGAAATATAACAAGTTTGTTTTTTATCATATCATTTAAGTGTATAGTGTTATTCATGCAATGCCGCTCCTAAACAATAGATTTAAATTGAAACAAGGGCTTTGCATTTTTTACAAAGCCCTGTTCTTTTACAGTTAGAGACACTTTATTGTTAATCAGGGTTTTTATCATTTTCGTCCTCACGTTTGTCCAGACGTTTGTTAATTGTATCCAGTTTTACAAGGATTATTGCAAAAAACACAATTACGTAAGCCTGTGTTGTCAAGACATGTAACGATATATTGTCATCTGCATAATCACTGCTGCCCCAGAAGGGCATAGTAAACTGAAAAAACAAAACTAAAATACACAAAACAATAATTCCACCTACAAAATAGAAAACAAATTGACATACCTTGTGTCTCATAATTCATCCTACTTCCTATGGCAATACTGTAAGCTGCACATGCCTTGGAATGACATATCTCAAAGCAATACTAAGTCCTATTGATGCAGCAACACCACTTCTACCAAGGCCAATACTTAAAGATGGTCTTATGTTTAGTGATACACTGGTATGATAATAGCTACCAATACTATTAAAGGAATGAACGGTAGTATGCGACAGCAATCCATAAAAACGTGAAAAGGCCATCATGTTTCTGTGGGTTACTGACCACCATCCATCACTCCATGTTCGAGGTAGAGAAAAAAGAATACCTGCACCATTCCAATTTCCATTTGTTCTAAATTCGGGCTGAATATTTCTTGAGATACGCTGTGATGTGATGCTACCTGGACCAATGATATTTTCAGTATAACTAAATCCACCAGCCCAAGCCCTTGTGACATCTGCTGTTATAGACATAGCAGTAGAACCAATGCTGTCTGTGAGACGCATAAATGGTTCATTAAGCCAAGTAGCATCGGTATGAAACATGAAACTATTTCGGTTTGACCAATTTTGGGATGCTAGGTGGAATAAACTCATAACACCATCATGCCTTGAACCCGAGTTGAAGGGTTGTATGTTATATCCATACAGGCCCATTGGGTTATTGAAAAATTGCATCATCTCCAGTTCGGCCTGCCGTGCTTCTTCTGCTATAGCATGAGCTGTTACTCGGTCAATATAAACCGAATTACCGAATTGGTCAATCCTTGAATATGAAGCCAGTGTACTTATGCTTGGGCTAAAAGCTATGAACTCTAAATCTTCACATGACATTCCGTCAATAAAGTATTGATTCATGCCCATCATTAAAAGAATAGCACTTGCTTCTGCGTGAATATCTAAAACCACTCTCGCCGGGTTAACATCGTCTCTTACAAGTGTTCGAATAACACGATAGTACTCATCGATGGACTCCATCATTGTAAGGCCCAAATTGGAATCCTCTACAAATCTGCTTGAAACTATTGTCACATCGCCAATCGGCAAAATGTTACTAACATTACAAATTTCATAGTTATGTTCGGGTAGTGCTGCAATGGGAATTACACTACCAAACACCATAACTAATGCAAGAATAACGGACAGAATTTTCTTTCTACGCATTTTATCATCTCCTTGTTATTGTTGTAATAAGCAATTACTAAATTGCCAAACTCCTTGAAATTACTGCGTTTTTTGATTGCCCAATATATATATTTTTCTCCCGTTAATGGCAAAACAGAGTCGTTACAAAAGCATACAACACAAAAACGGAGGAGAAAACCCCTATCCTATCTATCATCATCCAATCCAATTCATAAAAACACATCCTTGTTAGTTTATAATTGCCCATCACATAACCCTTGGGCTTATATGCAAAACCTATACTCAATTCTACTTTGCGGCCGCTAAATTGTAAAATTAAGCAAGGTGTATTGCCATTAGAAAAATTAAACCAAATTTACCCGGTTTAAATTAACTTTCGGTTAATTTTTAATTAAATTATGTTAAAAATATTTGACAAACTTTCCATCTAAACACTATAATACCATTATGTTTCACACGCAAACTCAACACTTAAAAGAATGTTTTACCAGATTTTACCCCCCCCTATTGCATTTTAGGAGGTTAGGAGGTTACTTATGGATAATGCCCAATACAAAACCAAACTGGGTCAAATAATTAAGCAAGCAAGAGAACATCGCGGCATAACACAACAAGAACTCTCGGGTGTAGATAACGATGCTAAATTCATTTGCACTGTAAGGCATTTGAAAAGAATCGAACGTGGCGATGTTGATCTCAATCACTTTATGTTGCTGAAAATATTGGAAGCTTTACGTATTGATATTGAGGATTTTTCTGTAATGTTGCACGGCAACGATATGAAACTTTTCTACAACCACTTTGGCAAAGCTTGGGAGCATGTGTTTAATGAAGAATACGAAACCTTTAAGACTAAAATTGATGAGTTAAAGGCTAAGGAATATTGTGATACAAGCATTGCAGCTGTAAAACAGGCAATGCTTTTGTGTGATGCCGTAATTTACAAGTATCTTGATGGAAATCATGCTGCAAGCCTTGAACTTCTTTGTGACGCACTGCGGCTGACCGCACCGGGTTTGATAAACGAAAAAAATGTAGTAAAAAGCAGCAAGATTAAAGACCTAAAACTTAACATAATGGAATATCGCATCTTGAAGCAAATCGCACTTGATAAAGATGACTTAGGTAAGAAGCGTGAGGCTATTAATATTGAAACGGCCACTATAACTTCGTTAGAGCAAGAGGATGTAGATTACAGCGTACAGAAGAAGCTGCTGCCAACTTTATATTACAACTTATCTTATAACCTGATTGACGAGAAAGAGTATGATAAAGCTGATGAAATAATCGACCATGGCTTAACATTCTGTCTTTCTACGGGAGAATTAAAAATGATCGGATCCCTTAGCTACAGTAAAGGAAGGGTCTTAGCTTTAACAGAGCATAAAGAGCAAGCTAAAATTTGGTTCCGGCAATCGTACGATACATTTGTAAGCGAAGGTAAATTTAAACGTGCCGAACTTGTAAAAAATATGGCAGCCCAAAAGCATGGAATTAATCTGGGATAAGAGATTAATCTCCGCCACATTTACCTATGTCATACGGGCAAATAGTTTCTTCATATCTACACGATAATTCTTCACAATTACCCGCTGCCCCAACACTGCCTAAAAGCAAAGCAAATGATAATGCCGTCACAATCAGAAATTTAATGATATTTTTTGCCACATCAACCACTCCGTTCCGTTTTTTTCAATTATACACTAATTGATAATGCAATACCAGGGACATATATGTCCCCTTTTTGCACCGCAAAAACCCCCATAGGCCAGGCAGAATGCCGATTCTATGGGGGTCTTAACAATAAATGGTAAATATTTCAAATTGTTGCACATTTATTAAGTATCTGTTGCAGCAATTGAATGTTCTCTCACCAATGTTCTCTTACACCGCCGTCGCTTGCAATAACCTGCCCTGTAATCCATTTCCCGTAGGGGCTGTGCAGGAAAAGTACCAGGTCGGCGGTGTCGTTGGGCGTACCCCAGCGGCCCGCCGGGAAGCGGCTTGCAACTTGGTCGTACACTTCGCCAAAGCAGTAGCCCGTATCGTTTGGCCCGGGGTTTACGCAATTGACGCGAATATTTTTATCCCCAAGCAGGGCCGCAGACTGTCGGCACAGACAGATTATCGCTTCTTTTGATACGCAATAGGCAATTTCGCCCACCATGGGGCTTAAATACTGGCCGCTTGTAAAAAGTGTGATTGCATTGCTTTTTGCCGTATCCACTTGGGCAGCGAAGGATTGTATCATCATCATGGACGCGCGGACATTTACAAGCAAGTGCGGGTCTATGTGTTCCGGCGTCCACGTGCCAATTTCCCCGTGCTTACCATATGCGTGGTTTAAAACCAAGCCGTCAAGACCGCCAAGTTTTCCGGCGGCTTCTTCTACGGCTTTTTCCGCGTTGCCGGATATTTCTAAATCTGACGGGGTAACCGCGGTTACGTTTAGCCCCAAGTCGTTAAGCTGCTTTGTTACGGTTTCTGTGCCATTGGGCATTGCAGACAAGTGGTTTGTAGTCATGTCGAAGCCGGAAAACCCGTGGACGGCCACTGCCGCGCCCGCTTCCGCCAGCCGCTTTGCAAGGGTCGCGCCAATACCCAGCGGTCGGCTTACGCCTGTTACTAAAATTTTTTGCCCGTCTAATCTAATGGATGAGTTATGCATTAAGAAACGCCTCTACTATTTCCGGGTACTTCCACTTTAGTTCCCGGCGCAGCATAAGTTCAAACTCGTGGCCGCCGTTATCCCACCAGATGCTTGGTACGCCGTATTTGCGCGCACGGCTCATGTAGGCTTTTGCCCATTTTACCCTGTCTTGAGGGTTATTTTTATCTCTGGCACCGCATTCGCCCATAATAACCGGGATGCCCTTGCTAAGGAAGTATTTGTCCACCCGCCCAAACAGCAGGTCTAATTCTTTATCACATTCGTCTGTCCATTTATTATCATCCATGTCATCCAGCAGTGCGAAGTTTACCGGCGGGTAGCAGTGCAGGGAAACGATAATGTTTTCACCTTCCGGCGGCACAAAATCACACATGCCCGGGTCTTCGCTGCAGGCGGCATAGGTGGGCACCATCAGCATTCTTGTAGAGTTGCTGCCGCCGGTGGTGCGCACGGTTTCCACAAAGTCTTTGTTTAATTGCATAACCACGCGGCGGCCTTCTTCGTCTCCGCCGTTCCATTCCACGGGGGTTCTTGTTTTACGGGGCTCGTTCATGGCTTCAAAAATAAGCTTGTCGCCGTAATTTGCAAACCGTTCTGCAATCTGCTGCCAAAGGGCCTTCATCCGCTCGCTTGCAGCGGGATAATTTTCGTCCGAGGGGAAGTGCCAGTCTTCGTGGTGCAGGTTTAAAATAACCGTAAGCCCCACGTTAATGCCATAGTCTACAATTTCCTGCACCCTGTCCATCCAAGCCTTTTTTACAATGTTACCCGGCCCAATTTGTGCCTCCCAGGTAGTGGGCACGCGAAGCATGTCAAAGCCCGTGTCTTTTACAAGTTTTATCATTTCCGGCGTTGTAACAGGGTTGTTCCATGCGGTTTCCTGGGATTCCGGCGTTGGGTCTGTCTCCCCTCTGCGTATCGCGTCCAGTGTGTTGCCCAGGTTCCAGCCTGTGTGTAACTTTTTTACATATTCCCATGCGCTCATACTAATTTCTCCTCTCCATTTGACAAACTCTTGGAATATTTATACCATACTTACAAAACATATGAAACCCCGATATTAACCTTGAGACTGTCTTGTCAAGCAAGAAAACGATATATTTCCTATAGCGACTATCGATTAGTGTCGCATGAAATGCGACAATCATCGATTCGGAGCATTAGGGAATTATCGTTTTCAGGCTAACGAGACAACCCCCAACACCATGAATAGAGGACATCATGAAACCAAAAGACATAAACCCAACCCGCACCATAGCCATGATGATGGCCATTACAATAATAGGCAAGGTGCTGGGTGTATTGCGTGACCGGATGCAGGCAGGTGCCTTTGGGGGCGACACTGCCGAAGGTATTGCCTTTGCCCAGGCAAGTTTTTTGCCACGCACTTTTTTAGACGTTATGTTTGCGGCGGCTTTCTCCGCAAGCTTTATTCCGGTATTTTCATCTTATATGGAAACTAAGGGCAAAAAAGCGGCTTTCGACTTGGCAGGTCTTTTTATTAGCGTTGTGGCGGTTTT
>WQTQ01000090.1 GCA_009786175.1 Bacillota bacterium
TGGTTTTTTCTTTTTTTGTCTTTCGCGCATATTAAAAGAGAGAGGCGTGTCGTATACGCGCTTCTCTCTTTTTTTGCTTAACCTTAACTTAATGACATTGAAAGCTACCCCCTGATATCACATTCAATGTAATATCAGGGGGTAGTTTAATGAACCTTTCGTCTGCGTTTTACGTCTGTACATATGAAACCGGTTTCAACACGTAACAAGGAGGTGATGGTATGGATAAGGCGGAATTTACAGAGCGGGTATCCGTTTGTGGAAACGCGCTAAAACGTTATGCTTACTATAGGCTGCCAACTAAGGCAGACGCAGAGGATATTTTTCAAGAAACCTTGCTGACAGCATATTTACAGCGGAATATGCTTAAAAACGCGAATGGCTTTAAACCGTGGATATTACGGATAGCCGCTAACAAATGTAACGATTTTTACCGCAAATACATGAAGCGGCAAGAAAGTCCCATAGAAAGCGACGCGGTTTTGGAAAACGCATTATCGCAAAGCCGGTACGGGCTGACAGTTGCGCATACCGTGCGGGAAACTTTGGCACAGCTAAACCAAAATATATGTTAGTTGAAGACGCTATTAAGCAAGCAGTTGGCTCTTAGGAAAATATTCACGAAAAAATAACCAATATCAAAAACGCTACCCCGGCAATGCCAAACAGTACCTGCCACAGTCCGTATTTTGGAAGCTGTATGCCGGAAACCATAAGCCCGCCAACGATAAAAAACATTATGGCGGCCACCCATGTAAATACGCCGTACATTACTACGCACCAAATTACCATGGTGACAATGCACATTGCACCCGGTACAGGCAGCCCGGTAAAAACTTTGCCTGCGCCCACAAGGTTATAATTGGCCAAACGCCACAGCCCGCAAATGCAGTAAAATACAAGTGCCGCAATAACTATGGGGCTGTTGTCCAGCAGGTCAAAAACCATCCAAATGGGCATTATTACGCAGGCAAAAAAATCTACAAGGGTGTCCAGGTGCTTGCCAAAATCTGTCTGCTGTCTAAGCTTTGTGGCCACATAACCGTCTACAAGATCCATTACTCCCGCAAAAAACAGACAGATAATTGCCATACGCAAATCCCGCTGGGTTAAGAAAAACGCGGCGAATATGCCAAAAACCAGCCCCAATGTAGTCACTACGTTAGGGGCATTCATATGCCTAAGTATTGGTGAAATTTTTGTCAATTTCATAAAATCACATCCCTAGCTTTTTTCGCCCAAAGGTTCGCCGATGGGTATTCTTGTTTCGTAGCCTTCGGCGGTACGCAATGCCAACTCTTTGTTGGGGACAAAATATCCCTTTTTAACAAACATAAGCACAAGGGAACCGCCGGGTTTAAAGTAGCTTGCCACTTGCCCCCGCTGTACTTTTTGTCCTTCGCTAAAACAATGTACGATACTGCCAACAAATGTGGCACCAACTTCTACAAGTACCACGTTGCCAAAATTTTCTGTAAAAAATTTGATGATGGCCCGCTTGTTACGGCAGTACAGCCTTACAACCCGGTTTAAGGCAAGTGGGCTTACGGAATATAAATCGCCTTTTATCATGTGTGTGCCGGTAACTACGCCATCATCAAAAAAATGCATACGGTGGTAGTTGGCGGGGGTTAGGCGGATGCTAACCATTGTGCCGCCTTCGTATTCTTTTGCAAGGGCACTGTCCGTAAACAGCTCGGAAAGGGAAAAACTCGCGCCCTTGGCCGCCACAACCTGATCCGGCTTAAGGTTTGGGAAAACGGAAACCAGCCCCTCGCAGGGGGAACCAAGTGTGTCCGCTTCTTCCGGGAACAGTACGTTTTCTCTTTCGCGCGCAAAGAATTGGGCAAAATTTTTGTATTTCCCCTTGCAGCCTTCCATGTCTACGTCGTACTTTTCTATAAACTTGGGTATGACTTTAGCAGATATGGGCGTGCGGCAGTACAAACCGTACAGGCGGCTAACGGCTTTACGTTTTACCAGCCACAGCAAAGACGCGCCGCCTACGGGGTTTTCGTAAATAAGACGCATCCACCGTTCCGGACAAATACGTTCTTGTTCCAAGTTGCCGTCGTTGTATATCCATATTTGCTGCTTCCGCTTCGACTGTTTCCGCAGAAACAATTTTCGTTTTGGTAATTTTGGAAGCTTACGCCTTAGTTGTATGCGGCTCATCAATTCATCTCCCGATTATGTATAAAGCAATGTAAATTGCCCATAACTTTAAATTTTTCGTAACACTTGGTTAATATTATACCTTTTCGCGGCAAAAAAGCCAAGTTAATATATACCATTTTAATTTGGCTTTATTCAATAAGTGTGGTAAAGTTCCTTCCGAGGTGATTTTCTTGAACAAAGATATGGCAAAGAACCGCCGCTTACTGCTTTATGTGGTGGTGTCTTTTTTTTGGTTTTCTTTATATGCATATGTGCCGCAGGTGACTCCGTATGCAGACTACTTAGGTGCGAGTATGCGCATGATGGGGCTTGTCGCCGGGGCGTATGGGCTTACACAAATGATTATTCGTTTCCCGCTGGGTATATTTTCTGATAAGCTGCGAAGGCGCAAAATTTTTGTGCAGCTTGGGATTGGGTTTGCCACGGTTAGCGCGTTTCTGGCGTTCTTCTTCCCAAGCCCTACGACGCTTTTGATTATGCGTGGCCTTGGCGGCGTCGCGGCCAGCGTGTGGGTTGCATTCACGGTTTTGGGGGCAAGTTACTACAAATCGGACGAGTCTACCAAGGTTATGGGGCATATGAGTGCCGCCAATGCCTTCGGTCGTATGGTCGCGCTTTTATTAGGCGGGCTTATCGCCCAATTACTTGGGGTGCCGTACGCGTTTTTGCTGGGCGGGATTGCCGGGGTTATTGGTCTTGTGTTCAGCTTTTGGGTAACAGAAAAACGTCCAGAGGAAGGGCAAAAACCGCCAAACCTGGCAGGCCTGCTGGAAGTGGCGGGCAATAAGCAGCTGCTGTTTTGCTCCATTTTGGGAATACTGGCCATGTACATCAGCTTTGCCACAACATTTGGCTTTACCCCCCTTGTGGCCACGCAAATGGAAGCGTCGCAGCTTCAACTTGGTATGCTGGGTGTATTGTCTACGGCACCTGCCATTTTTATTTCGCCCCTGGCGGGCACAATAATGCCGAAAAAATTTGGTGCGTCCGCAACTTTAGTAATCGGCTTTGTAATTGCCGGGGCAGGAAGCGCGCTGGTGGCAATAAGCAATTCCCTGTGGATGCTGTTTACGGTGCAAATTGCAGCAAGCCTTGGGGGTGCCATTGTGGGTACTTTGTTGCTGGGGCTGTGTATCAGCGACATTTCTGGGGAAAAGCGGGCAACGGCAATGGGCTTTTTCCAGGCGGTTTACGGTCTTGGGATGTTTTTGGGGCCCTTTGTAACGGGGCACATCAGTCATGGGTTTGGGCTTATGGCGGCCTTTGTTTTCACCGGGGCAGTTGGGTTTGCAGGGGCGGTTTTATCGGTGGTTTTTGGGCGGCGTTCCTGGAAAATTTGACATGAAAGTATAAAACGGCAAAAAATTGGCGATATTCTAAGGAAAATATTTTCCAAGGGGTGTCGCTATTTATATGAAAATGTTTCTGTTGCTGTTATGCCTGTTTCTTTTGTCCGGCTGTATGACAGACTCCCCTGTAAATATTACAGGGACACCGCGCAGCCGCTCATTTGAAAGACCTCCGGCGGAAGGGGCGGTATACTCTATAGATGAAGACAAGCCTGCGCCGGTGGCTGTTTTATACGCCGTGGAAAATGCCGCACCGGGGTTGTACGAACCTGCCGACGGTATATACCTGGCTGCTTGGCTTGCGCCACACACACTTATTCGCAATTTCATACACCATGTAGACAAAAACCACGCTGTTTTTGTTCACGAATTAAGCTTGGGTCAAGAAGTACCTGTAAACTGGATTTTACAATGCATATCCGTGCTTGCCACACCGCTGATTGTCGTTCACCCGCCCCAAGATGATAACTGCGAAGTGCCGGTGGGCGATAAAATTTCATACCTTGCCCAAAAGCTTGGGGCGTTTAATTTACCGATGTTTATAGCTTTTTACCCGCCCGGCCATGGTTTGACGGCCCGGGAGTATTCCGTAATGTTTAGGTATGCGCGGGCATTGTTTTTACATCACGCACCGCAGGCGGCGTTTGTATGGGTTGCCCCCGGGGCAGAAGCTACAGTGCAAGATCCCTTCTTCCCCGGCCATGATGCCGTGGACTGGGTTGGAGTTTCTTTGTTTGCGCGGCGGAACAGCGGCGGCCTGGAAGATGTAGTCGAGCAGTTTACGCCCTTTTATCACCGGTTTCAGGCCTATCATCCAATTATGGTGCTTCCGCTTGGGGTAAGCCATTTTTCCCGGTTGGATCACACTTACCGCTTGCAAGAAGCTGCGGCAGAAATCACGCGGGTATATAGGGCATTGGCCGGTTTCCCACGGGTAGGGCTGGTTGCATACGCAGATGCTTTTGGGCTAACCCCGGCAACCAATGACGAGTTTGCCATTTCCATTGAAAGGGAACTTATATCTGTTTATGCAAAAGCTGTGGCCAATGCGCATTTCCTTTCTGCTTTGGAAAGAGACACGACACATGGCCCCCGCCGGGTAAGGTGCAAGTATATGGGTTATTATCACAATAGCCGCGTTTATGTCAGTGCGGAAACATTGTCTAGGTTGGCTATACCGGTACCGCGCTTTACAACAGAAGTTAACGGGCGCGTCTTTATAGACATAGATCGTGTAGCAGGTGCCTCGTTTTGCGAGAAAAGGAATGTGATACTAATTGATTACAAATAAAAGTTAATAAATATCTAGACGATTTCGCTAATCGGTGTTATACTTTGCCCAATTCCGTATGTGGAACTTACAAAGCCGCTAAGTGCGATAGGAGGTTAATGATGAAAAATCACATAATTGTTGACAGTGCATGCGATATGAGTAAAGAGATGATTGACAACGAAAATTGTAAGTTGACTCATGTGCCGATAAACTTGCAAATAGAGGACAAAGTTTACTTAGATGACGACACCTTTGATCAGGATGCTTTTTTGGCTCATATGGAATCAACTTCGGTGGCAGTTAAAACCTCTGCCCCGTCTCCTGCATTGTTTATTGAACAGTTTAAACTGGGCGAAAATGTTTTTGTTGTTACATTGTCTAATAAATTAAGCGCGACCTATCAAAGCGCGATGACAGCCAAGGATATGTATATAGACGAATACGGCAAGAAATTTATACATGTATTCGACAGCATGTCCGCGTCTATTGGCGAGGGTATGGTTGCTTTAAAAATCTCGGAATTACTTAACAAAGGCGTAGGTGTTAACGACGTTGTAGAGCAGGTAAACCACTTTATTAAGGGCATGAATACTTACATTATCTTAGATAGGTTCGACAACTTGGTAAAAACCGGGCGCATTAACCCCTACGTTGCCAAGGTTGCGTCATTCTTAAACGTAAAGCCAATCTGCGGCTCTGACAACGGTGAAATAAAAATGGTGGACAAAGCCCGCGGTTATAAAAAAGCATTTACCCGCCTGGCCAAAATCATAAAAGAAAATGCCCCGGATGTGGAAAACCGCATAATTGGTATAACACACATTAAGGCCTACGAAAAAGCTGTAGAGATGAAAGAAGAACTTTTGAAATATGTAAAACCAAAAGACATAATAATCCAGGAATGCCG
The DNA here is from genome assembly GCA_009786175.1 of Bacillota bacterium. The sequence goes on from WQTQ01000090.1 coordinate 5,708, forward strand.
CGGTTCTACAACCACTTACGGCAACACCGGCGGTATTGTGGTTGCCGTGTAAAATTAGTCTCAAATAAGACGTCTCGTAAATAAGAAAACGCCATTTCCCGGGTTTCTTCTTTACCGGGAACAGAAAATTATTGGTCCGCCATCTACGAGACGGATATGTTCCTCCAGGCCCGGACACAGTGTTCTTTCGTAATTCGTTGTCCATTCCCATTCGCTGTCATTACACAATTGATGAACTTTTCCCCAAGTGGTTTCAATGCTCCCACTACAGGGTTACCAGAAGACAATATCAGATGACATCGCGTCGATTGCAAGTAGGTTTTGAAAACTACCCCCTGATATCACACTCCCAGTGTGATATCAGGGGGTAGTTATTTACTACAAGCACTTTATTTTTTTAAATAAAATGCTTGACATTCTATCGTCATAATATTAAGATATTAATACAGTCTAATATATTAATGTGGAGGGCAGTAATGAGTAAGTCAAAAAAATTGGCGACAGTAGGCAATCAATGCGTATCTTGCGGTGTGTGTGAGAAGGTATGTCCGCTAGGTGCTGTATCAATACACAAGGGAATGTATGCTGTTATTGATGAGCAAAAATGTGTTGGGTGTGGAAAATGCGCTGCTGCTTGCCCTGCATCCGTAATAGAAATTGCAGAAAGGCAGGGTGCTAAAGCATGAAGAAAAAACATTGGTACGACTATTTATGGATTGCATCAATAGTATATTTATCACTAGGGTCTATCCGATAATTGCAAAATTGCACAAAATCTGTTAAACTCCGACTGGTGAAGAAAATGGCGACAGAAAAATATGAAATAACAGACGAGCAAT
>WQTQ01000091.1 GCA_009786175.1 Bacillota bacterium
CAGCAACATGGGATGACGCCATGGCAGCAGACGTAATCGTAGACCTACCAACCGTAATGCCATCTACAGTAGTAAGAGCCACGGCAGTATGGGGTAACGACAGAGGTGAAATAGGAGTACCAAACGAACGTATTCCAGAAGTAGATCTTGACAGAGATGGCGATAACAACTGGGTAGTAACACTTCCTGGTGAAGAAGACCCACTAGATATCGACGTTGACACCAACGAAGATGGCGACTACGTTATCACAATTACTCCACCGGAAGGCGGCTACTTCGATGATGACACAATCGTTAATTTGATACCTGACGATTACGAAATCGTAGAAGGCCCAACATTAAACGATGATGGCACAATTACAGTTGTTGTAAGGCCTATACCACAACAACCGGATCGCATCCCAGAAGTAGATCTTGACAGAGATGGCGATAACAACTGGGTAGTAACACTTCCTGGTGAAGATGACCCACTAGACATTGATGTTGACACCAACGAAGATGGCGACTACGTTATCACAATTACTCCACCGGAAGGCGGCTACTTTGATGACGACACAGTAGTTAACTTGATACCTGACGAGTATGAGATCGTAGATGGTCCAACATTAAACGATGATGGCACAATAACAGTTGTTGTAAGACCTCATGAAAGATTCTATTTAGTACGTCATGTTCTGCAATTCCCAAGTGGTATTCGTACGACTCCGGAAATAACAGACAGAATTCCTGCAAGATTACGTTTAGAATTGGAAGCACTGTTTGCTTCCGAACAACAACCTCATGTACCACCGGTTGATGAAGTAATTGATGCAGAATATCCATCAGATGATGAAGACGACGCAACCGACACAGAATATCCGTCAGATGATGAAGACGACGCAACCGACACAGAACACCCATCAGATGATGAAGACAACGCAACCGACACAGAATATCCGTCAGATGATGAAGACAACGCAACCGATACAGAATACCCATCAGATGATGAAGACAACGCAACCGACACAGAATACCCATCAGATGATGAAGATAACGCAACCGACACAGAATACCCATCAGATGATGAAGATAACGCAACCGACACAGAATACTTTGCTGCACTTTCAGCATCAAGCAGACTGTTCCTAGGTTCAGCAATATCTGCAATACTTGGTTTCGAAGTTGAGTGGCCGGAAATTGCACCTATGATGTCAGCGGAACTACAAGCATGGATAACTGCTCTTCTAGCTCATGAAGATGTTGTTGCATCAAGAAATTATATCTTGAATAAATTTGCACCATATGGGGTAGAATGGCCGTTTACATGCGATGACAGTCCTATCAAAACTGAAGTTGACGGAAACATTCTATACAAAGTCTACGTTCTACAACGTTGTCCGGAATATAGATTTGTGTACTTCGATTTGAATAATGGAACAGGTATTGCACCTGAGGACAGAATTCAAAGAGTGCCTGTAGGAGGTACTGCAACAAGACCTACTACAAACCCAACACGTGCAGGTTTCGACTTTGCCGGATGGGAATGTCCACAAACAGGCGAATTGTTCGACTTTAGCACACCAATTTACGAAGATCGTATATTGCGTGCCCGTTGGACAATAAGATATACACCGCAACCGCCACCACAACCACCAACACCACCACAACCTCCGGTACCTCCGCAGCCACCAACACCACAGCCACCAACAGAACCGGATGGCATACCTTGGACACCTCGTCAACCGACCGTATTACTACCCGGGTACCCAACCGACGAACCAACAGAGGAACCAACTGAGTACCCAACCGACGAACCAACAGAGGATCCACCTACTTTCGAGCCTGCTTTAACACACTACGCATTTATCATCGGATTCTCGGATGGCACAGTTCGTCCGCATGCAAATATGACACGTGCAGAAGCAGCAACAATCTTCTTCCGACTAATTTCAGACCAGCATCGTGCAAGAATTTGGTCACAGACAAATTCCTTTGCCGATGTTACTCCGGAAAGATGGTTTAACAACCCAATCTCTTCGATGGAACGTGGCGGATTGTTTAGAGGTATACCTTTGGGCAGCTACTTTAACCCAAATCAAGCTATAACTCGTGCAGAATTTGCAGCAATGGTAGTTAACTTCCTGGGACTTGGTAATGCGACCTTTACTGGAAACAACGCGTTTACAGACATCAACGGTCACTGGGCAAGCAATGTAATTAACTTGGCATATCAGCAAAGTTGGATACGTGGCTTTGGCGACGGTACCTTCAGACCGGATCAAGCAATTACCAGAGCGGAAGTAGTAGCACTTGTAAACCGTGCGCTAAACCGTGTTCCGGAATTCCCATCAGACTTATTAGATGGCATGGTCAGATTCGTGGACAATGCAAATCCAAATGCTTGGTACTTCTTATACATTCAAGAAGCTGCTAACTCTCACTACCATGTGATGAAAGCTGATGGAATCCACGAGACATGGACTCAATTGATTACACCAAGAAATTGGCGTGCTCTTGAAAGACCATACTCTCAACCGCACCACATTCATTAAACTTTGTAACCAGACTGTCTGCCCGGTGACGATTGGGTAAACAGAAAATAAAGAAACCGCCTGCCGGGTGACGATCGGGCAGGCGGTTTTTTTTATTTGGTTTTTTATCCTCTTTTCAACATCAGCAATTTTTGTCCCGGTGTTATTTTCCCGCTGTTTTCAAGCTCATTTATTTCAACAAGTTCATCCAGTGAAGTGTTGTATTTTTTTGCAATTTTCCATAGGTTATCGCCGTGTTGGACGATGTATACCGTCATGCTTGGTTGGTTAGCTAACATTTCCGGGTCGGACTCTGTTACACTTACGTCGCAAATTATGTTTGTTTCCACTATTTTTACTATCTGGGTACTGAATGTAAGCTGGAAGCGAATTTCTGTTTCCCTTGGGCTTAGCATATTAAAAGTCACATGGTCAACGGATGTATCTACATTTACGTTCATGCCCGGTGACGCGCCTTTAGCCTCTATTACCTGCCGGTAAGGAATAACTGTGCGGTAGCCGGATAATGGCGTTGCGTCGCTTTCCGCTACATATAGAATATCTGTATTTATCGCGCCCTCTACGATGATTTTGTCTTCGATTACTCTTACTTCATCTAAGTGGACTTGCCCTTTTACCCGGAATATTTGCAGCATATCCGCAGAATTTTCCCCAAGTGAAACGACTTCTTTTACAGGAGTTTGGTTTCGGTTTATACATACCAGCTGCGGATAACGTACTGCAGATGTTGTAAAGTGCAGCTGACGGTTTATGCAATAAGCATCTTCCAAGATGGGTAGTGTTTCTGTGCTGTAGACTTTTATTTCTACCCCCACAGAAACTTCCACTTCCAGCACCCGGTCTTCACCGTCATCGTCCGGACGGATAGTAACATGTTGGTCCAGTATCTGCAGATGTACGTCTGCCAGCATGTTTTCCCTTGCACCGGAAATATCTATCGGGCCGTTAAAAGGCAGCTCCGATTCCAAAAATTCTACAAGACTGTCTTCGGTGTCGCCGCGGTATAGCGTAGTTAACAAAAGTTCGCCGGTAAGGTTTATCATGCCGTTTGACAGGCGGATGTCGCGGTTAGAAATATTTGCTGTCGCTTGCAGTATCTCACGCAGATTAGGCTTTGCTGTAGGCAAAGAAATTTGGCCTTTAACATGGAAACGGTCTATTCTGTGTTCAATTGTGCGGTTTATGCTTAAATTGGTCTTAAGCAGCTGATTTTCCGGTATGTCATTAATATGTACAACCATTTCGTGGGCATCATTGCGCTCGGCTGTTACTGTTATGTTTATAACAGCGCGATAGTTTACTTTGCGGTCATTAACCACGCGGTAATCAATATTAATAATCTCTGCTTTTGTACGCACCCACATGTCCTTATTTACGCCTTCCAGGTTTATGAAGTCGTCTATACCGCGGCTAAGCTGGATAGATTGGACAGACTTATTCACCTCTTTTGCTATGTACAACACCGAAATGTTTAAATGCCCTACGTAATTTACTCTGTCTGTTCCGGCTTCTGTGCGGTTGATAATAATCTTTTCTTCTGTTTGTAATAAAAGTGCCATGTCGGGCTTTATATCCGGAACAATAAGATCGCCTTCCAACATGATTTGAACTTCTTCAGTACCCACAGATTGGTCTAAAAATACTTGTTCTTTTACGAGCTCAGCCATAATAACCTCCTTATCATCTTGGCGGAATAAAAAAAGTCTCCGTCCACTATGTCCTTTGACATTGTATGACGGAGAGTTGTAATTTATACATAAAATATGTTAACTATGCGGGAGTTTCTTCACAAAGAGTAATTTCGACTGTATTAGTGAGAACATCTGTGTAGCTGAATGATAAATTGCGCACGGGACTAGACCCTCCACTTAGTTGGACAGTGAATATGCTGGGATATACATTGGATACTATACCACGGCTTATTACAGATTTATGCCGTCCTTTATTTGTCTCCAACTGGACTGTGCTGCCGATAATTCTTTGAATATCGTTCCTTACTTGGGATACATCTGTTCTATCAAACAAAAGCTTCACCTCTTCTAAAATAGTTTGGTTAGCCGCCCTTTTTGTCAGAACCCCCCTTTCCGGAAGTAAAATTAAACCAAGTAAACTATAACACACTTATGGTAAATAAGCAAGGATGATAATATTACCAAAAGAATCTATATTATATACCGATAGTGGTAGAATTTGCTCAAAAAATGTGATTGGCACATAAGTGCGGCCATCTCTTAGGTACGGTGCCGCCTCTAAAGAACGTACAACATCCGGTGATGTGTGGTATTGGTTAATGCCCACCTGCATCCATGCCACTAAGTGAGGATTGTCTTCGTCACGTATATTCTGTATTTCTACCCTGCCGTTTTCCCACCTGGCTCTATATCCACTAAGCGATTCAAAGGCAATGTGCAAAGGAACCATTATCAAACCATAGGTATGCCGAGTTGGAAGAAGCTGAAACTCGAATATATTCACGCTTTGTATGCTGTCTTTTAAAAGTTCAAGTTCATAAACCCCGCTTACCATAGAGGAAAGTTGGAATTCATCAAAAAGAATTGTTATGCTGTGGTCGGTTACAATAAACGGCTGATTTTCTAAAGCAATAGACGGGGCCGCATAGTAATTCTCCGGCGAACGGCGCATCCTGGTCATAAGCATAATGTTTACAAGAGGAGTAATGTCTGCATGGGGACCTATGTTATAACGCATAGAGTCTCTTATTGTAAGAAACCTTCCGGTATTCGGGCAGAAGTTTACACTGCGTACAAGGGTACGCGAAATAACAGAGGATATTTCGGCACGCAGTAAAATAGAAACCATATTTGATGTAGGGTAGATCTCGTAAACAAAAGTTATTGACCTTGCGCGGGAACGCCTTGCTTCGTTAATTAAATCCGCAACAATATTGTCTATGCGCTCGTTAATTAATTGATAGTTGTCACCAAATGAAGGCATTACCATGGGAACACTGCCGTGAATGTTTAACCCCAGCTGCCTTAGTGGAAGTTCGTCTCTGGAAAACCAATTGTTTTCTGTATTGCTTTGCGCACCACGAAGTGTATGGAGCGAGTTATTTGTATTAGCGAATGCCGTAATAGGGGAAACAGCTATACAGAGCACAAGGATAATAAAAATCATCTTCCTTTTTGCCGCTTGTTCCAAGACATTCACCTCCGTCTCTTTTATGTCTCATATTTAACCACCAGAACCGTGCGAATGCAATTACAAATGCGTTACACTTTAACAATAATTTAGTAACATTTCTTAGCTGCCAATAACCCCAATCTATCATATGTTGTATGGTATGTAAACTGCCCGGAATATACCTTCGGATGTATATGCGGATATATGTTTTTGTATACAACAATTAGTAATATTGCTACCCCCTGATATCACATTCGCCGCTGTGATATCAGGGGGTAATTATGTGTCTCCTGCTGTTGGATATAAAGCACACTTATGCGTGCATTTCATAAAGAGCAAGTTTCCAGAGCATGAAAATATTACTAAAATTCGAGAATAAATTTAGAGGAACAAGGAAAAATTAAGAAAAAAAACAGAAAGCACTTGCTTTATTTGTTATCATAGTGTAAATTAGTATAAATAAATAGTTAATTACTCAAGGGTGGAGTATATCTAATTATCGATGAAACACACTTCACGCTTGATAATAGGAGGTCGAAATGGCTAGTTTTACGAAGCTGAAAGCTAACAAAAAAACCATTGCATCTCTAAAGGTGGTTGCGGCATGGTTGGTCATTGTCGCAATGCTTATAGAGGCACCCCTCACCCTGTATGTGTACGCGCAGCAGGGCTATTTAGGTTCTGAGACAGTGCAAGACGCCCCCCCTAACTTACCTTACATAGGTGATGAGGATGTTATTGCCTTAGATGAACCTGCAGCTGCTGTAGCCAATCCTGTAGCTTACCTGGAAGAGACTCTTCTGTTTTTAGAAGAAGAGCGCGACTACCTGGTTGCCGAGCTTAACAGGCTTGATGAAATGCAAACGGATGTTGAAAACTATCTAAACCAACAGGTAATAAGATTGTCAAATCAACAGTTTGCATTGCAGCAAGAAATAAATGACTTGGGGCGTACCGCGTTGGCAAACGAGTTAACATCAGAACTTAACGAGTTGACAGCA
>WQTQ01000092.1 GCA_009786175.1 Bacillota bacterium
ATTGTAGGCCAGGGCTACCCGTATTATTCCGGGCGGATAGAGTACAGCGCGGATGTAGAGCTGGATGAAAATTATGCCCAAGTTAAGTTGACATTTGGTAAATTTTACGGCGTTACCGCCACGGTAAAGGTTAACGGTGAAAAGGTTCACACCATAGGCTGGCACCCGTACACCGCAGATTTAACGGGCAAGCTGTTAAAGGGCAAAAATACTGTTTCTATAGAAATTGCCAACTCTTTGCAAAACCTGATGGGCCCGTTTGGGGCAGAAATAAACCAGAACCTGGTTACGCCGGGCAGTTTTTACACCGATAAGCACGAGGTGTTCTTCCCTGTTGGGTTTGAGTGTGATGCGAGGTTGGAGATAACAACATGACACCAAGAGAGCGTTTTCTATCAGTTTTAAACGGCAAAACACCCCCCGGCCGCCTGCCGATGGTAGAGTGGGCGGCTTGGTGGGGCGACACCGTTACGGAATGGGAAAAGCAAGGGCTGCCGGCAAATATGTCTTTTGATGAAAGCCTGGACTATTTTGGGCTGGATAAACTGCATGTTTTGTGGTGCGGGCCCAACCTTCCTCCCGCGCCGGAACATGGCGGGCCTGCCGTGTTAACAGCGGCAGACTATGAATCTTTGCGTGGCAATATGTTTACCGACGAGTGCATAGAATGGCGGCTGCAGGAAGCGCGGAAGCTTAAAGCCCGCCACGATATAGGTGAAATTATCATACGCATATGGCTGGACGGGTTTTTCTTCTTCCCCCGCAGGCTTTTTGGCATAGAGCCTCACTTGTTCGCGTTTTACGACCAGCCGGAACTTATGCTGCGCATGAACGAAGACCTGTGCGATTTTAACATTCGCCTGTTGGATGCCTTGTTTACTGTGCTAACGCCGGATTTTATTGGGCTTGCGGAAGATATGTCTTACAACTTGGGCCCTATGTTGTCTTATGAGCAATATAAAACCTTTATACTGCCCTTTTACCTGCGCTTGATGAAGCGCACAAGGGGCGTAAAGGTATTGCTGGACAGCGACGGTGACGTTACAAGCATGATCCCGTGGATGATAGAGGCGGGGATACACGGGGTATATCCGCTGGAGCGGCAGGCCGGGGTAGACATTGTAAAAATCCGTGAAAAGTTCCCGGAATTTATTCTACTGGGCGGCTATGACAAAATGGTGATGTCCAAAGACGAAGCCGCTATGCGGGCAGAGTTTGAGCGGTTACTGCCCGTAATGAAAAGCGGATATTTCATCCCATCTGTAGATCACCAGACCCCGCCGGGGGTTTCGTTGGAAAATTATCATATTTATGTACGGCTGTTTAAGGAGTATTGCGAAAAAGCGGTTGAAAATGGAGACAGGAGCATTATGAAATGAAAAATGTCAAAATTATAACCCGTGCCGATGACGCGGGTTCGTCCAGGAGTGCCAACAACGCCATTGCAAGGGCAATAAATGTCGGCTTTATCAAAAATGTTTCCCTTATGGCCCCGGGCGAGTTTATAGACGAAGCGGCGGCGTTGTTCGCCGACAATAAAAACATCTGCTTTGGCTTGCATGCCACCCTTAACGCCGAATGGGATAGGGTAAAGTGGAAACCGCTTACTAATTTGGACACGGACAGCGGCCTGGTTGACGAAAACGGATATTTTTGGCCGGTAACGGCCATATTTAAGGAAACAAAACCCCGGGTAGAAACCGTGCTGCGGGAGTACGACGCCCAGCTGGATATGCTGACAAAACTGGGTTTTGCGGTAAACTATGTAGATTCTCATATGTTTGCGGAATATTTTATTGAAGGTTTGCCCGAAGCAAAAAGAGAGTGGGCAAACAAAAAAGGGCTGCTTCACCACATGGATTACACTAATGGGGCGAAGGGGGCCCATTTGGAAGAAAATCTTTTAAACCTTGGCAAATTCTTTTCCAACTTGCCGGATGGACAGTATTTGTATGTAGTCCACCCCGCACTGTACTCGGAAGAAATGCTGGAGACGGGCACCGCAGAAATGCCCGGCTGTGAAGTGGCGCGGGTTAGGTCCCTGGAGGCCGAAGTTGTGGCAGACCCGGAAATGTTAAAATTTATGCTTGAAAACGGTGTCTCCGTGATACGGTATGACGAAGCGGAAAAAGTATAGCGATTGTTTGTGCGGTTGTGGGCGGTTAATAACCGCCCCTACATGCCACAACTTGCGTCCAAAAAATCCGTACCTATCGCATAAAGCGGAATATTCATAAGCCAACTTTCTTTACGGTAATCTCTCATAGATGTACGCAAAGAAATTGGCGGATTAAACTTATCTCTGTAAACTTTCAGGCTTTTGCTTTGTAGGTTTTCTTCAGCCTTTACTTCAAGGGGATAAATATCGGAATCATGTTTGAAAACAAAGTCAATCTCGGCTGTTCCGCTGCTGCTCCAGTAATATGGCGTCACGCCATTTGCAATCAATTCCTGTAAAACAAATTGTTCGGTTAATGCACCCTTAAATTCCTCAAAAATACGGTTGCTTAAGAGCAGCGTTTTTACATCAAGCTCGGATTTTGTACTAAGCAGCCCGACATCGTGGATGAAAATTTTGAAAAAGTCAGTTTCATAGCTGATTAGTGGGGTGGATGGCTTGCTGATCTGCTTAACTTTATAGAGCAGGCCACAGTCAAGCAGCCATTGAAATGCAAGTTCGTAATCACTTAAACGTGATCTTTTCTGTACAATACCCGGCGAAAATTTTTTATTCTCTCTTGATAGCTGCGCAGGAACGCTGTTCCAAATATTTTTGATACGGGGGATAACCCCTACAGGAATGTGTTTGGAAAAATCCTGTTCATATGTGAATAAAATTTGTTCGTGTATTTTGCGGACTTCTGCATAGTCTTTAGTTTCTGCATATTCGGCGACAGCTTCGGGCATACCGCCTACATAGTAATACTTCCGTAGTAAGTCTATATACTTTGATGAAAAAGCGGAAATCAACTGCCAATCTTTTTTGCGAAGCAGTTCCACAAGACCTTCCTCACCAATAGCCTCTAAATATTCGCAGAAGTTCATAGGGTACAAATGCATGAAATCAACTTTGCCAACCGGGAAAGAAGTCCCTTTATGCATGGCAACGCCAAGTAGTGAGCCGCCTGCTACAATGGCATATTCGGGCGTGTTTTCGTAAAAATATTTTAGTGACGAAAGAGCTGTCGGCACTTCCTGAACCTCGTCAAATATAATAAGTGTCGTTTGCGGTTTTATCTTGGTATTCGATTCTACTTGCAGCCCATCAATCAAACGGGGAATGTCATAATCCCCGGTAAATAGGTTTTCCATTCGTATGTTGTTGTCAAAATTAATATATGCAACATTTTCAAAATGCACTTGGCCAAACTCTTTCATTAACCACGTTTTACCTACTTGTCTTGCGCCCCTTATAATCATTGGTTTGCGTTTCTTTGCAGCTTTCCACTTGATCAAATTGTCCATTGCATATCGCTTCATTTCGCATCACCTCTAACAATATTATAGTGCGTCGAAACAAAAACAGCAACGACTTTATGTAGATATTCGCAAAATCAATAACGACTTTTGACTTACCCCCTGATATCAGGGGGTAAGTTACTTGCAAAGGCAGTTATATAGTTATCCTCTCCACATCACCGCCGCTGTCAAGAAACTCTAAATCATGGGTAATAACGATAATTATTTTGTCGTGTTTAATTTCATGAAGAAACTCTCCAAAAGCAGCCTTACTGGCCTCGTCCAATGCAGAGGTGGGTTCGTCAAGTATAAGAACATCCGGATTTTTTATAAGTGCCCGCACAATTGACAGCTTTTGCTTTTCGCCGCCGGAAATATTGGCGGCGTTTTCGTTTATTACCGTTTCTATACCCTCCGGCAAAGTGGAAATATAGGCTTCCAAACCAAGGATTTTGATTAATTCATCTGCCATACCTTTGCGGGATTGCAAAATGCCGGGCTTGTCCAAGGTCAGGTTGCTTGCCACAGTATCTGCAAGCAGCGTCGGCTCTTGCGGAGATATGCCCAGCAGGTTATTGCGCAAGTTGTACATATCTACATCTGCGTTACCGTTGTACAGCACCAGCCCGGCGTGGTTACCGGCTTGCAAGCCCATTAGTATATCCATAAGTGTGCTTTTGCCGGTGCCGTTTGGCCCCAGTATGGCATATATCCGGCCCTTGGTGAATTGCAGGTTCATGTCCTGCAGCACAGGTTTTTCGCCATAAGAAAATGAAACGCTGCGCAGTTCTATTTCCCGTACTTCTGCAAGGCGGGCATGGCCGTTTGGTTCGTAGGGGATGGCTTCCAACTCGCGCAGGCGGTTGTAGGACACCATGTTGTTTTGTATGGTTTGGCCCAAGTTGAAAAAGTAACGTATGGCCCCCAGCATCATGTTAAAATAGCTGGTAATTATTAAGAACTGGCCGATTGTTAGTCTGCCGGCGATAATCTCCCGGCCACCTAACAGCAGTAAAATCAACTGGGCAGTTATTAGCACCAGCCGGTCTAGCCCGCCAAAAACATAACTTGCTCTTTGGTTACGAAAAGCACTGCCCAACAGAACATCAAAGCTATGGTTAAGCCTGCCAATAAAATAGTCAAACAGGCTGTGCAGCTTTATGAAGCGGATATTAAGCAGCTGCTCGTTGAGTTTGGCAAAAAACTTAGACTGGGCTTCCTGAAACTCGTGGCTGGCCCGGTACAGTATTTTCCTGTACAACACGTAAAAGGTAAAATACACGGCACTTAAGCCCAACAATACCCCCGCCAAGATGGGATGGAACGCAAACATAAGCCCCAAGGCCAGGATTATTATAATGCTGTTGACCAGTACACTTTGTATTATGTTTATGCAGAATGAGATTAAAGAATTGGCATCCGCATTGATACGTTGGTTAAGATACGCCGTGTCTTGCTTATCTGTGTACCTTAAAGGTGCCCGCTGTAGCCGTTTGATAAAATCTGTATTAAGAGCATAACCCATGCGGGTTTGCAAGCTTACATACAGCCGCCCGCTTATATAGCCCAATATTAACGCCGCAATGCCTATTGCGGCATAAAGGGCGAAATAACTGTAAACAAAGCTCATATCTGTTGCATCTGCAAGCCGGTCTATAAAATCCCCCACAATGTACGGGGAGGCTATACCGGCCATGCTGGTGAGTATGCAAAGGATTACGTACAAAAACAAGCACCACTTATGTTGATTAAGATAGTGCTTAGTATATGTGAAAATTTGTTTCATGGTAATCTCCTTAACTGCTGTTTCTTTGTGCCATGATGCTTTCTACAAATTTGATTACTTCTTTTTCAACTATACCTTTTATCTTAAAACAGCCCTTGGCTTGGTAAGAGCCCGTTTCGTTATATGCCACAACACCACATCCACCCCCACAGTTTGGTAAATATACACACTGTTTACAGGCATCATTTTTAAAAGGGTCAACAGACATCCATTCGTAAAATGCCGGGGTTTGGTCTACAAAGCGTCCTTGCTCGTCTATCCGTCCCATTAAATGTTCAGCAACACCAACATGTTCCAAGCATTTATAAACATCCAGGTTAGGCGTAACGGTGTACTGATTATCGCAACACAAGCCGCAATAAATATATCTGCGCTGGGGTTTTATTTTCCGTCTAAACCCTTGCTTTTCTGCGTAATTCCATAGGTCATACAGCACATCACCTATTTCTCCGTCCAATAAACAATTACTTGAGTACCCGGTACAAGGAGCTGCACCCACATGTACAATTCCAAAGTCAACCATGCAATTCGTAAGAACTTCGCCATCTTTTCCTATATAATCCAGTAGGTCATATGCGTCTTTGATATTTGTTTTGTCTATGTTTACTCTAATTGCTGTGAAAACGTTATTTTTTTCGTTGAGTAAACGCAAAGCATTCATTGTTTCTTCGAAAGAGCCTTTGCCATTGACAGACATTCTTCTTTTGTCATGCACTTCTTTAACACCATCAAGCGTAATTTGTATCGATTGGCAGTTAAAGCTACGCAGCCTCTCTATTGTTTCAATATTAAGCAAGGTTCCATTTGTAATTATTCGTGTGCTAAAACCCATCTTATTATCATCACAATAAGACTTGATTTTTTCTAAGATATAGAACCCAATATCTGTGTTCATTAATGGCTCCCCACCAAACAAAAGGATTGAGATACTTTTTGCGCCACTTTGTTCAGCAGATTCTATTGTAAATTTAATATACCTATCTGCCTGTTCCATTGTCATAGTCTCTGCAACTTTTTCAAGCCCTTGGAAACAATAGGAACATCTTAAGTTGCAATTCTGTGTTAGTAAAACCGTAGATGCATAGTGCATATTGTTGTACTTCATACGGCCATGCATATATGCAAGTACATGGTCTTCATATTTATTATCCGGGATAATTACACCGGATAACATAAAGACCTCCTTTGTTTCTTCTTGCAAATCATCAATGGATGCTTTTTTTATGCTATCTGCTACAGCATCATCTACTTCATAGCAGCTACCATTGAATGTGTTAAATAAATAATGGTGGCCTTTTTTTACGCTTGGTAAAAGTAAATTGTACTTTGAAAACGGCTCAACACCAGAAACCGTTGTTGACATACTGACGTAAAAAACAAAAACAAAAGCAAAGCACTCGAAAATCATATATTCTGTAGCTGCGAAGACAAACAG
>WQTQ01000093.1 GCA_009786175.1 Bacillota bacterium
CTACAATTATTACAGGCTCGTTTTGCAGTTTATGAGCATAAGCAAGAAAATTTTGTGCGCATTCATAGTAAAACCCATGTGTAGAATCCGGGAAGCCCATTACCATTATTGTAACAATTGGAATACCTTGTACATGTGTAAGCGACACCGGGTTATGCGGTCTCCACTCGCGTGAAATGCGAAGACGAAAAGTATCCTGCCGCCCATTTTGATAAATAATTGTTGCCGTTACTATATCTCGCCCAAAGTATCCTTCCGGGCGAAGCATAACAAATGAATAATATAACTCTCCGGAATTGCTTAATGAAAGCCGCATTACATCTGCTAAATTTATTGAGGTATAGTCACTAATTATTTCACTAATATAAACTCCTGTGGCCCGGTTGCGGAAGCCGTTTTCGCCCCGTTCAAAAGCAAAACGTCTGCCACCGGTATGGGGTACAAAGAAGTTATAGTTAACTCCCGCAATATTATCGTACATCCAAAAATGGTTGTCCCGTATTACAGTTGAAAGGTAGCTGTGCAAAAGTGTGCCAAACTCGCTTCTCTCCCACATATCTTTCGTTTCCAAGCTTGCAATAATTTGTTCAAGAAGCGGTAAAAATACATCATCACCACCAAAATAAATATACGCCCCGTATGCTTGACGCATTAACTCGAAGAGATCTCTTGTGTCTGCAATTGCACCTTCTGTGGGTATATTTTCCAAAGTTCGGCGATGTCCGGTATACCATGGAATCCGCAATCTCCAAGAAAAAGGTACCCGCCCATATGTTAACTCATATATTCGCGCCCTGTCCGGGCGTACTAAATCATGCTTCCGTTGGTTGGCGGTTGCCAAAATTTTTTGCAAGGTTTCGTTGGATTCAATTACCGGGTTAGGGGAGAAGCGGGGGCTTTGCGCTGCGGCTTCTGCTGTTTTAACAAGCCCGCAATCGGTAAGGACGGTGAGTATAATTAGCATAAAAATGAAAACATAAAACAGCTTTTTCATCTCAATCTCCTTTATTTTGCAGCAGCGCAAGGGCCGCGGTTAACGCGTCCCCGGTAGCCCATAAATCCGGCGCAATACCAATACCTTCCGGCAAATGACCTTTTGGGTGGATGTAAATTGTTGTGCCAAAACCAACCAGTAAACCACTGCGTTGCAGCCGCATATATGGGAATCTCAAATCTGTATGAAGTGTCCCATTTGTGTTTTGGCCGATAATTAATGTGTTTTCAATATTAAACATTAAATCTGCAAAACCGTCCCCGGCAGAGGCAGTAAACCTGTCCACAAGAAGGATAATTAGCCGGTCGCTTTCAATTATTCTGTTGGACGGGGTACCCATAAGAGTATGCAGCCACCTTGGTGCCAAGGAACCATTGCCGCCCCCATTAGAGCGGATGTCAACAATTATTACAGGTTCGCCTTGCAACTGTTCTGCATATGAAAGAAAATTTCGCGCGCATTCAAACTGTAACCCGTGTGCGGAATCCGGGAAGCCCATCTGCATTATTGTAACAACAGGAACACCCTGCACATATGCAAGAGAAGCCGGGAGATGCGATCTGCGTGTTGTCTGTGAAAGTCGAAGGGTAAATGAATCTTCTTCACCATTTTGATAGACAATTGTTAGTATTCCCGTATACCCTTGTGGGCGAAGTAAAGCAAAGGAATAATGTACTTCCCCATAATTGTTTATGGAAAGCCGCATGACTTCTGCCGGGTCTATGGTGTTGTCGTTAACTGTTATTTTGCTGATGTAATTACCGGTGGCCCGGTTGCGGAAGCCGTTATCACTTTGCTCAAACTCTAAAACTAAATTCCCAAAGCGTGCAGAAGGTACTAAAAAATCATGTCTAACTCCCACAGCACTGAAATTTATGTGAAAATGGTTATCCCGTATTACATTAAAAAGATAACTGTGCAAAAGTGTGCCAAAGTTGTGGTTCATCCAATCATCATTTGCTTCAAGGCTTGTAATAACTTGCTCCAGTAATGGCAAAAATACTTCATCACCGCCGAAGTAAGTATACGCACCGTATACTTGACGTATTAATTCGAAAAGGTCTTTTGCATCGGCTATTGCATTCTCTGCAGACACTCTTTGTGGTGTGCGGCTTTCTAAAAACACGCCGACATCAATTGTCCAAGGTACACGTTCTTGAGTTAACTCGTAAAGTAAAGCTCTGTCCGGGCGGACTAAGTCGTGTTTCCGTTGGTTGGCGGTATTGATTATGTCTTGCAGGGTAAAGACGGGTACTGGCGAAAGTGGGACAGTTTCGGTAAAAATGTACTGTGAAGAGTCGTCCGAAAGGTCATCGTCAACAGGCGTTGGTATTTCATTGGGCTCAACTTCCGGCGCAGTGGAAATTTGGGGGCCTTGCTCTTTGGTTTCCGATTCACTGCGCCCGCAACCGGTAAAGGCAAATATAATCAATGCAAAAACACAAATTATTTTTTTCATCAAAACATCCTTTCGCCATTTCATTCCTTGCAAAACATTTTGCTGCTGTCCTTATCCAAATACAGCGTTGCCCCTTGTTTTTTCCTTAATATCGACGCCGGGTATTCCGTACTAATCTCTTTTTCCAGGGAATTGTAAACCGCGTTGGCCTTTGTGGGCCCGGGCACCATGCAAAAAATTGTTTCGCCACCAATAATGGCGGGGATGGTTAATGTAACCGCGTGGGTAGGTACATCGTCAAAAGTGGGGAAGCACCCGTCATTTACCTGTTGCTGACGGCAAATCTCGTCCAACTCTACAATTTTTACAAGTTTTGGGTCGTTAAAATCCGCCACTGGCGGGTCATTAAAAGCGATGTGGGCGTTTTCGCCAATACCCATGCACACAATGTCAATAGGAGCTTCGTTAATTAATGCGGCGTATCTTTCGCATTCCGCTTCCGGGTTTTCTGCCTGGCCGTTAAAAAAATGGATTTTGCCGGGCAATATTTTTGAAAAAAGACGGTCTTTTAGGAAGTTGCCAAAGCCCTGGGGGGCATCTGCAGCAAGCCCTATGTATTCATCCAGGTGGAAGGCTGTAATGCGCGAAAAATCGATATCATGAATTGTTGCAAGATGGGCAAAAAATTCGTTTTGTGATGGGGCGGACGCAAAAATGATACGGAGATTTTCACGGGTCGCAAGTAATTCCCTTAATTTACAGGCCAAATCTTCCGCTGCGGCTTTTCCCATTTCTGCGCGGGTTTCGTAAACTTGAATGTTAAGCTGTTCTTTTTGAATTTTTTTCATAATCATCCCTGCCTTCAAAATTTGTATCTTTTGTATTTTTACGATACACTAAGTGGCATAAGTTTGTCAAATTTTCATAGCGAATAGAAACGAGGCGAAATTTTTATGAGGACATTAATACAAAACGGGCCGGTAATTACTCCTAACGGCATTGTGCCAATGGGCGGAATTTTAGTAGAAAACGGAACAATAGTGGAAATACTTGACCGTCCGGTTTTAAATTTACCTGTGGATATAACAGTAATTGACGCGGCAGGGAGGACAATTTCTCCCGGCTTTGTGGACATACACGTACATGGCGGCGGTGGCTGCGAAGTTATGGGAGCCACACCGGCAGAAATTAACCAAATATGCCGCGCTCACAGCAGATACGGCACAACATCTATATTGCCCACCACCCTTGCCGCGCCTTTAAATGATATTTGCACAGCCATTGATAATATCCGCACGGCGCAGGGCAGGGGAGCAAGCGCGGAGATTATGGGGGTTCACCTGGAAGGGCCGTATTTTGCCCAAAGTCAGCGTGGTGCCCAGGCTGCGGAATACATTATTTACCCAACGGAAGCAAATATGAGCCTTCTATTGGACAGATGGGCAGGCGGCGTGCGTATGATGGGTGCCGCCCCGGAAATACCCGGCGGCATGGAACTTGGCCGCGAACTTGTAAAGCGCGGCATTGTAGCGTCTGTAGCCCATTCCGACGCCACATTTGAAGATGTGGAAATGGCCATAGAAAACGGCTATACGGATGTTACGCATATATATTCCGGGTGCTCTAACGTCCACCGGGTTAATGCTTACCGCGTGGCCGGGGTGGTGGAAGCCGGGCTGTATTTCGACGGGCTTACAACCCAGGTAATTGCCGACGGTAAACACTTGCCGCCATCGCTGCTTCGTCTAATTTATAAATGCAAGGGCGCGGATAAAATCGCACTTATAACAGACGGGCTTGGGCCGTCGGCCACAGACATCCCGGAAGGCACGGTCTATACCCAGGGTAACGGCGTGGAAATTATTTTGGATGATGGCGTGATGAAGTTAATGGACAAGCAGGCCTTTGCGGGCAGTTGTGCCACAATGCAGCGGCTTGTACGCAATATGGTTGAGCTTGCGGGCGTACCGCTATATGATGCCGTAAAAATGGCAGCAGAAACCCCGGCAAAAGTCATTGGCGCGGGCAATAAAGGGCGGCTTGCCCCGGGGTGCGACGCGGATGTGATTTTGTTTGACAGTGAAATTAATGTGTCTATGGTTATGGTTAGGGGCGTTGTGGTAAATTAAGCAGACAAAATTCAACTGGTAGGAATCTCTTACCAGTTGAATTTTAATTTTTTCCCTATGCAATTTCACTCTCAATATGCTACACTTTACCATATTATTATCGGACACGAAGGAGCCCCCATGACAAACACAATAAAAGTAACAGGCGCAAAAATACATAATCTCAAAAATATAGACATCGAAATCCCAAAAGGCAAACTAACCGTCATTACCGGCGTATCCGGCAGCGGCAAGTCAAGCCTTGCTTTTGATACCTTATACGAAGAAGGCAAACGCCGCTACCTGATGTTTTCCAATACTCAATTTATGGTGGACAGCGTACCGACTTTTGAAACTATAACCGGCCTGTCACCAACGGTAGCGGTGGAGCAGCGGATTACGCGGCAATCTAACCCGCGCAGTACCGTCGGCACACGCACAAAAATTGGCACAATGATGACGGCTTTGTTTGCCACATATGGAAGTTGCCCGGTGGAGTATGACTATGGCGTGCCCCTTTCCATGGAAATGTTTCAAAAAAATTCGCCAAAGGGCATGTGTGTGCGGTGTTTGGGAACAGGTAAAACTTATGTAGTTGATGAAAATAAATTGTTCGGCGATATGTCTGCGCCGCTGCGCCTTGGTTTCCCGGAATGGGGCAGCCCCACCGGTATTTTTCACCATATAAACGGGTTTTGTTATCGCCATGGGTTATCTCCCAACCAGCCAATATCGTCGTTATGTGAAGAAGATTTGACGAAATATAAGTATGGCACCGCTGATTTCGATGGGGTAGTGCCGTTCATTACTAGATTATACAAGCATTTCAATTTAAAACCCGGGCAGTCATTTACCCGTAAAGGACAAACATTTGTGGAATTTGACAGTGTCTGTGTTTTCCCCTGCCCAAAATGCAACGGCAGCGGCCTTGGGGAGCAAGCAACCCACACAACAATAAACGGTAAAACCATAACCGAGCTTGAAAATATGTACATCAGTGATTTATTCGAACATCTGAAAAAAGACAAACTCTCCGGCACAAAACTTCTGGAAGAAATTCTTACAAAACTGGAATGCATGGTTGACGTTGGGCTCCACCACTTGGCACTGTCGCGCCCGTTGCCAACCCTTTCCGGCGGCGAAATACAGCGGCTGTTCCTGGCAAGTTACATTATTGCGGAAATGGATTCCATCATTTTTATTTTTGACGAACCAACAATTGGGTTGCACGAAGTTGAGAAGCAAAAGCTTATCGACATAATCCAAAACTTGATTAGCCGTGGTAACACCGTCGTTGCCGTAGAACATGACATCAACTTTATGCAATCTGCCGATTACATCGTTGACCTTGGCCCACGGGCTGGGGAGTATGGCGGCGAGCGAATTTTCCAAGGCACATATGCAGAATTTTTACAGTGCGATAACTCGTTGACCGCGCCATATCTTTCCGGCGGTTTAACTATGCCCATAAAAACCGACTACAAGCCGATGGACAACGCGAAAATACTGCGGCTGGAAAATTGTCAAATTCATAACCTGCGCAATGTAACCGTTGACATTCCGCTGGGGTTACTGGTGGGCGTAGCAGGTGTTTCCGGCAGTGGTAAGTCCAGCATTATAGCCGATACACTTGTCCCCAAATTAAAAGATGTGCTGCAAAAAAATGTAATTGTTGACGAAAATGATGAACGGGAAAGGCATACCCTGCTTTCTGATGTAACAATATCCGGGACCGAACACATAAAAAAATGTATCATCGTAGACCAAAAGCCTATTGGCCGCACACGCACTTCCTGCCCGGCAACATACACGGGCATTTTCGACCGCGTGCGTAAAATGTTTGCAGATTCGCCGGAAGCAGCGGCCCAAGGCTTTACCCCGGGCATGTTTTCTGTTAACGCCGAGGGTCAGTGCCAAAAATGTAAGGGTGACGGCGTTATCCATTACCATGTAGGCTTTGGTAATTTTATTCACATAGACTGCGAAGATTGCGGCGGCACCGGTTTTAACCCGGAATCCATGAGCATTACCGTTGACGGGAAAAACATAAAAAATATCCTTGAAATGAGCATCACAAACGCGGTAGAATATTTCAAGGACAAAAACAGGGCAAGCCACCGTATGCTGCAAACACTTGACCGGGTAGGGCTTGGCTACATGTCCCTTGGGCAAAAAACGCCTACAATTTCCGGCGGCGAGGCACAGCGCATTAAGTTGGCAAAGGAACTTGGCAAGTCTAACAGCGGCAAGAACAACGTGTATATATTAGACGAGCCGACCACCGGGCTTTCCTTTTCCGACAGCGAGCGGCTTGTTCAGCTTATGCACGAGCTTGTAGACAACGGCAACACAGTTATCGTTACAGAACATGA
>WQTQ01000094.1 GCA_009786175.1 Bacillota bacterium
TTGTGTCTCCACAATTTCGCGACGGCAACCCGTATCCCTGCGGTAGCCTCACCTACCGAAATGGTGTTTCTTAATTACAACGTGGAGAGTATAAATGGATGGTTTTGCTTTGTCAAGGATTTTTTTATTAAAGCAAACCCCAGCATTGACTTTAATAATATTAAATGTTATGCTTAGCAAAATTAAAGTTATGAAGGGAGTACAGCCATGCCAATTGAAGTTGTGCCGGAATGGATGGCAAACCTGGAAGATGAAGATATTACATTTATGAAAAAATTTTTGCTTGCCTCCGGGTCTTTAAAAGAGATTGCGCGGCAGTACGACGTAACCTACCCAACAGTGCGGCTGCGGCTGGATAAGCTTATTCAGAAAATACAGATAAGCGAGGATACTGCGAACGAGCCGTATATTGCGTTTGTTAAGCGGCTGGTGGTTAATGACAAAATAGACTTTGATACAGCAAAAATGTTAATTTCTGAATATAAAAGGATTGGGGCAAAGACGAGATGATGGTATTTGGGTTTGTGATGGCCTTAGTAGTTTTACTTGTATTCCTTGGTATTTGTGCGGGGATAATTATATTGCAGGTGTACCTGTGTAAAAAAGAGAGCAGATGGCCCGGACTTATTATGCCGCTTTTAACTTTTGGGTTTTCGCTGCTAATACTTTTTAGCATGGCGGTGTTTTCGTTTAGCGGAAATTATCACATTCACGTACAGCAAGTATTCGACATAGATGCCGGCAGTGCTGTGCTGCATTTGGATGAACGTGATGCAGTGGTGAATCATTTGATAGATTACGGGCAAATTGGCCAAACACGAATTACATCCGCGCCGCGCATTATGTTCGTTATGTTTATGGTTAACATACCAACGCTAATTTTGCTGGCAATATATGCTGGCTGCCGCACAGGCCACAGAAGGCAGCGCGCATTGGATTTAATGAGTTTGCAGGATTTGGGGTAGACTGGTATAATACGGGTATTATTGTTTTGGAGGTGAGCTTAAATGGCCAATTACTATACTGCTTATATAGAGCGAGATAATGAAAGCGGCTTATACATCGGGGTTGTACCAAGCATTGTGGGGGCTCGCACATGTGCAGAAACAATTGACGAGTTGCAAATAAAATTAGAGGAAGTTATTACATTATGCTTAGAAGAAATGGATGCTGATGATGTGCAGAACATCCCTATATTTGCAGGCATATCACAAATTAAGGTAGCCATATGAGCCGTTTGGTTATGATAAATGCCATTTCATTAGAAAAAATATTGTTCAAATTGAGTTTTAGAAAAATGCGACAAAAAGGTAGTCATGCATTTTATCGTCACCCTGATGGAAGAACTACTACTATACCTTTTCATCTAAGTAAAGATTTGCCCAGACCACTATTACGTGGCATTTAAAGAGAAATTAACATCAGTATTGTATTGAAGAGTATAATCGCCTGGTTTAATAGTAAAGGGCGATTACTTATACTTGCCTGCTGGGGTTATCAATTTGTACGCATATCAACGTGATTACCCCTTTTTTTATATTTCAACCGTTTTTGTTGCAATGGCATCGCAAAAAACGCTGTCATGCTCTACAAATAAAATGGTCGGCTTATGTTCCAGCAACAGCCTTTCAATTTGCATACGGGATAAAACGTCTATGAAGTTTAGCGGCTCGTCCCATACAAGCAGATGAGCTTTTTCGCATAGGCTCTTGGCTATAAGCACCTTTTTCTTTTGGCCGCCGCTAAAATCGCTCATGTCTTTTTCAAATTGAACCCGCAGGAAATCCAGCTTGCGGAGTATGGCCTTAAACAGGCTTTCATCGATGTTATTTTCCCGGGCGTAGTCTGTCAAATTACCCCGCAGGAATGACGTATCCTGTGATACATATGAAATTTTTAGCCCGCTACCTATGGAAAATTCGCCCGTGTAGGTAATTTCTTCGCCACATATAAGCTTTATAATGCTGGACTTGCCGGACCCGTTTTTGCCCCGCAGGGCAATGCGGTCGCCCTGGTTAATATCAAAACTGACGTCGTGGGTAACTTGTTTTTTGCCGTAAAAAATGCTGACATTTGACAGGGAAAGGTTCCGTTGCTTGTGGTAGGGGAGTTGGGTAATTGCCAGGTCACTGGCGTGGTCAAGGTTTTTTAGCAGCTGAGATTTTTCCTCTATGGCTGATTGCTGTCTTCGTTCAAGATTTTTTCTGCGCTGCTGCATTCGGCGTGATTTTTCGCCAATATACGCTCTGCTGTCTATAGATTTTTCAACACCGGAACTGCCTTTCCCTATTTTGGTAGCTTCAACTTTGTCTGCCCAGTCACCGCTTTGTTTGGCAGCTTGTTTTAAGCGTTTAATATCTCTTTTCAATTTTTCGTTTTCCGCAAGTTCAAAATCATCCTGCAACTTTTTGTTGGCGAACCAAGAAGAAAAATTGCCCCGCCGCACGTCAATATTGGCCTTGTTTATGGAAAGGATATGGTCTACGCACCCGTCCAAAAACGCCCTGTCGTGGGAAACTAAAATATATCCGTGCTTATTATTCAAGTAATCGCTGACAATTTTACGGCCATTCATGTCCAGGTGGTTGGTTGGCTCGTCAATTAACAGGAAATTGTTTTCGCTTAAGAACAGTGCTACCAGCAGAATTTTTGTCTGCTCGCCGTTGGACAGTGTTTCAAAGGGGCGGTGCAGAACGTCTTCGCTTACTTGTAAAAAAGATAATTCCCGGGCAAGCTGCCAATCCTGGTATTCCGGGCATATTTCCTGTACAATCGCGCTTGTGATCATTGTTTTGTTGTTTACGTTGTAGGGGAAATATTGAAAATCCACGGTGGCAGAAATTTTTCCGCTGTATTCGTACTTGCCCATCAGCAAATTTAAAAATGTAGTTTTGCCCTTGCCGTTGCGGGCTGTAAAGCCAAGTTTCCAATCCGTATCAACTTGAAAGCTGACATTTTCGAAAATATTATCATAACTGCCTTCGTAGGCAAAAGTTAAGCTTGATACACTAATTAAAGACATTTGATGGTCCTCCTTCGGTGGTGCGTTGGTATAAAAATAAGCCGCAAGAAAGTTAATTCTTACGGCTCACAAATACAATGGCGGCCCTAAATAGGCACACCATGATATACATATGAGTTTGGAAGATTGATAACTTTCTTGCCGGGCATACAAAAGAAAACGGTACAACCGCCTAAAGCTTCCGTTGTGCCACTATATTTAGTTTAGCAAGAAATATCTATCATCTTCCCACATCCAATTCTAATTTGTATCGCCAGTATACCACACTTTCCTACGCGCTGGTAGTACTTTTTACGGCTTTTGTATAATCCAGCGTAATATGAATGCTGTACCCCGTTGGTGTCTCCTGCATTTCGAAGCGGGTATCCATGCCGGAAGTGCGCATAATCTCCAGGTCTTCTTTTATGGAATTGGTAAGTATACGGATGTCCCGTATGTAGCCTTTAAACGGGACGGTTTTGTTTTTGGCTTTTGACGCGCAAGGTGTAAACATGGAGTCGATTAACTCTTCTGTTTTGCGGACGGTTAGCCCATTATCTATAATTTTTTGCAGCACTTTTGCTTGTTCTGTTTCCGTTTCCAGGCGTAGAAGCGCGCGGGCATGGCGTTCCGAAAGGTTATTTTCTATTATTTCTTTTTGTAATCTGCGAGGGATTTTCAAAAGCCGCAGTTTGTTGGCCACTGTGGATTGGTTCTTGCCTACCCGGGCCGCCAAAGCTTCCTGGGTAAAGTAGTAATCAATCATTAAGTTGCGGAAACCCGCCGCTTCTTCAAAAAAGTGCAGGTCGCTGCGCTGTAAGTTTTCGATAATGGCAATTACCGCGCTGTCTGTTTCAGTTACGTCAATTAATAAGGCAGGGATTTCCTTTAACCCGGCTATTCGGCTTGCCCGCAAGCGGCGTTCCCCTGCCACAAGCTCGTAGCCCGTGTTTGTCATTAGCCGTACAGTGATTGGCTGCAAAACCCCGTAAAGTTTAATTGAAGCCGCAAGCTCGTCCAATCTGTTTTGGTCGAAAATACGCCGTGGCTGGTAAGGGTTTGGTTTTACTGCATCTAAAGGCAGATAAAGGACTTCTTTTGTTGAAATAGTCATACAGTACACATCCTTTGTAATTTTTTGGTAGTATACCACGTGGAAAAAGTTGGGTAATGAAATTACTGAATATTGCCAATGTTTTTTTTATGGCAAAATATTTAAAAAAGCCCTGTCGGTTGACAGGGCTTGGTGATGTGTGCTGCTATCTGCCGGTGAAAAAGGGTTTAATGGGTGGCAGTTTGGCGAAATTATAGTGAAACTAATTATACAAAATCAACCGGTAAGAAAATCTAACCGGTTGAAAGCTACATAGCCATTTTACTCAAATATTTCCCGTTCAAATTCAAGTTCCTTAACCTTTGTCCTAAACCGGACCCAAGGCTGGAAAACCCAGAAAGAAAATGAAAGAACAAATATAGCCGCCGCCACATTAACAAGCCCCCACATACTGCCGCGTATAAACAGTGTCCCTATAATAATTGGTATTTGTATGGCTGCTCCAAACAATTGCAAAGCCAAAATCCACCCCAGCAGGTTAATCATACGTTTATAATGCTCGATGCGGGAAGTCGCGTCTGTGTATATCTCAAATATGCCGTCCGGGGCTTTTTTCCTGCAATATACCCAACGCCAAAAAGAGGTTACATGTTCTGCGCCTGTTTCTTCTAAGAATCGGATGTGCTCAATAGTGTCCGGGTGGCTGGCTGTATGTTTTAGCAGCGCGATACGGTAAATGTATTCGCCGGGGGTGCCTTCTTCAAAGGTGTATTCCGGCGGGTTTGCGTTTACTAAATTCCAGCCTTTTGCTGCCATACCGTTTAGCCAGTTTTCTTCTTTTTCGTAGTTGTTAAACCATTTTGTTACGCTAGTTCTCATTTGATGCACCTCCCGTTTTGTCATTTAAGTTTTCGAATGCGCTAAGGCCTATGTTTAAAAGTTCGCCCAAACGTAAAATTTCCAGTTGTAAAATGTGTTTGCCAAGGTCGGTTATGGAATATTCTTTTTTGCGTGAATCTGAACTGTGGCCAACGGCGCGTATCCATTGCTTTTCCAGCAAATTGTTAATGGCCCCGTAAAGGGTACCTGCGCCAAGCACAACCCTGCCGCTTGTTAATTTTTCTACATTTTGCATTACGGCGTAGCCGTGGCGGGGGATTAACAGCGAGATTAGAATCAGGTAGACACCTTCTGTTAATGCTGCGGGTTTTTCTGTCAATATTACCGGCTCCTTTCAGTGGTTACTACGTCACACGCTATATCGTATGACGTAGTAAATTATATCGCCAGACGATATAGTTGTCAATAGTTGTTCTAATGGTATACTATACAAAATTAGACAAGCAAAGAGCAGGATGACGTTGCCGCGCGGCTTAAATCCGGTGTGTCAATACTTAATGTATCCGCCGGGGCAGGCACGCCATAACATGGACGCCGCCCACCACCGGGGAAATATTTAAAGGAATGATGGAGAAATACAGGAACCAAAACCTATAAAAATACCCCCTGATATCAGGGGGTACGCAGAGGTAGACGGAAAAGATTAAAGCGTTGCACAGTTTGGGCAACACTCTCTGCAAGGCTTGACATAGTCAATATTTTCTCCAAACAAATGGGAATAATATTTTGCCACACGATCGGTCTCATGGTTTTTGCGAAAAGCATAATACACATGGTAACTGTTGAGCAGCATAAATTTAGCCTCGTCAATTTTGTCTAATTTAGCCAAGCATGCACCATGTATAAAGAGCAAGGAAGGGATTTTGTTATATTCGTTATATTTTATGCAAAATTCCATACATATTTCGCACAGGGCTACGGCTTCCTCTAGGTTGTCAAGCCTAAAATGCTGCCAAATAAGATTGATTAATATGGAAGGGTAGTACCAAGATATTTCATATTTGTTAACATAAAGCCTGTCCAAATTGTCTTTAAGAGAGGTTAGGATGTGTAAGGCGTTTTTGTTGTTCCCTTTTCTAAGATATATATAGCTCATGGCGTTAATGCAGCGTATTTCTTCGCTTGTCAGCAAATATTCGCTTACCTTGCTTTCATCAAAATTGGGGATGGTTATTGTAATTGCCTCTTGCAAGGCTTTTATTGATGAGTCGAAATCAAAATTGGGGTCATCTTGGTCTTTTTCATATACATCCAATATGTCTAAGACAACCTTGCTGGTTATCAGGGCTTGCAGACCGATACCTTTCTTAAATTCTTTTTTATTCTCACATTCTGATATTAAACGTTTAATTTCAGTTACATCTCTGTGGAGGGTTGCCATGGCAAGGGCTTTTTTGCGTTCAATAAAGTCTATATTGCTTTCTTCCCAAAAAACATTGCGCTCCATATTGGAATAATATCCAAGACGCTCGAACAGCGCATGTCGCAAAAAGCTGGCGGGGATCATTGTGCCGCGCTCTATTCTGGAAAGGGTTGAAACATTGCATAAACCGGTGCAAAGCTGCTCTTGGGTAATGCCTCTTTTTACTCTTTCCTGTTTGATAAAAGTGCCTATGCCATTTACTTTTGATTTCAAAGCAATTCCCCCTTTAAAATTTATTTCATTATACACCAAAATTTCTTAGAATCCAGTGTAACTTTCCAAATACGCCTATTGATTTTGAAATAGAAGGTAATTATTATGATACATAATAAATAGGTGGTGAATCACCGAATATATGAAAGGAGTGCTACAAATAGCATGAAAAAAAACATTAGAAAGATTTTGTCAAGCTGTATTGCTGTTGCCTTAACTCTTGTTATGGCTATCCAGCCGATGTCTGTTTTTGGACAATCCGGAAATGTTCAAGCACCGAATTTAGGCAGAGAAATAGCCGACAACTTTGTCAG
>WQTQ01000095.1 GCA_009786175.1 Bacillota bacterium
AAGAGCGGCAACATCACCTTATTCCGCCTGCAATCCACAGCGAACTGCGAACTTAAGTCTTACATCGCGCAAGGTGAAACAATCAAAATGGATCCAAAATCGTTTGGCGGCATAGGCGTAATCGGAATTAAGGAAATGGCCCGTTTCTATCGTCATGTTCTTATAGCGAAACGTTATCCGCACCACGCGGCGATGGGCTACGGCCATGTGGGCAAGGCGTTGTACAGCGCGTTAAAGATGCTGGGCGTAAAAGACGTGGCATACAATCAACCCGCTTGCCTACCATACTGCGAAGAAAACCCGTTTGCGTAAGATCTACCCGTAAAAAAACAATAAAGGAGCATATCCATGAAACTCTTTATAGACACCGCCAATGTGGCGCACATTAGAGAAATAGAAAGCTGGGGAGTAATTTGCGGTGTAACCACAAACCCATCCCTAATCGCCAAAGAAGGCCGCGACTTTGCGGAAGTTGTAAGAGAAATTACAACAATTGTAGACGGCCCAATTAGCGCGGAGGTTATCGACACCATGCACGAGGGCATGGTTAAAGAAGCTTTAGAGCTTGCTAAAATCCACAAAAATATCGTAATAAAAATCCCAATGACAGACGAGGGTCTAAAAGCCACAAAAATTCTAACTGAAAAAGGCATCAAAACCAACGTTACATTGGTATTCTCTGCTGTACAAGCCCTTCTTGCCGCACGGGCGGGTGCCACATATGTAAGCCCGTTCCTTGGCCGCCTAGATGATATAGGCACAGACGGGATGAATCTGATAGAAGAAATCTGCGATATTTTTGATACCCACGGCATTGAAACAGAAATTATTGCTGCAAGCATCCGCAACCCGATACATGTTACCCAATCTGCCCGCCTTGGCGCGCATATTGCTACAATCCCATATGCATGCTTCAAACAAATGCTTCATCACCCGCTAACAGACAGTGGCATCGAACGCTTCCTTAAAGATTGGGAAGGGGTAGCAAAATAATGAGTAAATTAGTAAACAACACCACTGTCAACACTCTGCGTTTCCTTAGTGTGGAAGCAATCCAAAAAGCAAAAAGCGGTCACCCCGGTTTACCGCTGGGCGCGGCCCCAATGGCACTTGCCCTATGGGGCGGCGTAATGAAGCACAACCCCAAAAACCCAAGCTGGCCCAACCGTGACAGGTTTGTACTGTCTGCGGGCCACGGCTCCGGGCTGTTGTACAGCCTGCTTCATGTGTTTGACTATGGTGTAACAATCGAAGACCTTAAGCAATTCCGTCAAGCCAACTCTAAAACCCCCGGCCACCCGGAATACGGCCATACCCCCGGTGTGGAAGTTACCACAGGCCCACTGGGGCAGGGGATTGCCAATGCAGTTGGTTTCGCCTGGGCAGAAACTCACATAGCTGCAAAGTTCAATAAGCCTGACACAAAACTTGTAGACCACTACACTTACGCCCTTTGCGGCGACGGCTGTTTACAAGAAGGCGTTGCACTGGAGGCAATTTCTCTTGCGGGTACATTGGGCCTAGGCAAGCTTATTTTGCTGTACGATTCAAACAACATTACAATAGAAGGCAACACAGATATTTCCTTTACAGAAGATGTTGCCAAAAGCTTTGAAGCAAAGCACTGGCATGTGCAAAAGGTGGAAGACGGCAACGACATGGCTGCAATTACCGCAGCAATAGAAAAGGCTAAATCCGTAACAGACAAACCATCCATGATAGAAGTTAAAACCGTAATCGGCTTTGGCGCGCCAAAACAGGGCACTGCCGCCGTACACGGCTCCCCTCTTGGTGATGACGGTATTGCCGCCGCCAAAGAAGCACTTGGTTGGGAATATAAAGAAGAGTTTTTCGTGCCGCAGGAAGTAAAAGACAATGCCGCCGAGTGGTTATCCGCCGCCCAAACCTGGGAAAACGACTGGAACACTTTGGCCCAACAATACAAAGCCAAATATCCGGAAGACTGGGCCCAATGGGAGACATGGAAATCCGACAAACTTCCCGTAGACCTGGATAACTGGGACGAATATTGGCAGTACGAGGGCAATTTGGCAACCCGTCAATCTTCGGAGGTTGTGCTAAACAAATTATCCGCAAAAGTACCAAACCTGTTTGGCGGCTCTGCAGACCTTGCGCCGTCCACTCTTTCTATCATGAAGGACAGGAACAGCTACTCTAAGGAAACCCCTTGCGGCTCAAACTTGCATTTTGGCATCCGCGAACATGCAATGACCGCAATTGCCAATGCGTTTGCAGCATACGGCGGCCTTCGCCCTTATGTTGCCGGGTTTTTTGTATTTGCCGATTATATGAAGCCTGCCATGCGTCTTGCAGCACTAATGAACCTGCCTGTTGTATACATTATGACCCACGACTCTATTGGCGTAGGCGAAGACGGTCCAACCCACCAGCCGGTAGAGCAGTTGGCATCTTTGCGCAGCATCCCTGGCTTTACAGTGTATCGTCCCTGCGACACTAAAGAAACCGCCGCCGCGTGGGCATACGCTTTAAACCATACAAACGGCCCAACAGCTTTGGTACTCACACGTCAAGCCCTGCCGTTGCTGCCCGAAACAGGCAAAGGCGCGTATAAAGGCGCGTATGTATTAAAAGATGATGTTAATCCCGCCACAGGGCAACCGGATATTTTACTAATGGCAAGCGGTTCGGAAGTGGAGTTAATCTACAACGCCCAGCCTATTCTTAAAGAAGCAGGAATCCACGCACGTGTAATAAGTGTACCTTCCATGGAAGTTTTCGATAAGCTAAGCTGTGAAGAAAAGGAAGCAGTTATGCCAAAAGCCGTCCGTGCCCGCCTTGCGGTAGAAGCGGCATCTTCTTTCGGCTGGCATAAGTACACCGGCCTGGACGGCAGTGTTATAGGCATAGACTCATTCGGCGCGTCTGCCCCGGCAGGTGAGCTGTTCAAGTTTTATGGGCTAACCGTTGAAGCCGTGGTAGAAAATGCAAAAAAATTAGTCTAAATGATACAAAAAAACAAGTCACCTTATAACCGGGCATTAAAAAATGCCTGGTTATTTTTTACAATCTTTTCTGAATACATAAAATCTTTAATTATTCTATTTGTAATCATTTAGTAATAATTTATAATTGACCAAAATTACTAACTGACTCTGGTGGTGAAACGTTTCACTCTGTTTATGGTCACAATGGTAAGCCAAATGGAAAGCCAAAAAGCGGCAGTTATTAAATACCCTGTTTATGGGTGTAACAAATTTATCGGAGGTTCGTGTTATGGATGCAAATTTTGTTCACGCGCATAAGTCAAAACTAATAATGGGGGTTTTGGTGGTTGCAGCACTTGTAGCGTTCATATGGCTAAGAAACGACGATACAACAATTATGAATATTACCGGTACGCAAGAAGCCGCCGCCATAGTTGTGCGGGAAGGCAGCTATGCCGCATATCTACATTATCATGCCGGTATCCCAGCAGGAACGGAAGCAGTCGAAATAGACCTTTTTAATCCGGCTGGCGGTAATGGATTCGTTGTGCTTGAAAATTTTGAGGGGGAGCCTCAAGTTCTTTATACAGAAGAAAATTCTTACATAGAATTTTTAGTGAATCTTCCTTCTGCCGGAATGTACAATATACGTATTGAATATTTTCCTGTGGAAGGAAGAGGCATTGACATAACAAGGGAATTACGCATTAATGGCGAAATACCCTTTATGGGTGCAGAGTTAATAACCTTGCGCCGTGTATGGGGCGACAGCGACATTGGTGTGCGTATTGATAACCGCGGCAACCAAGTGAGGCCTTCACAAGTAGAGCGTCCCCGTTGGGAAATGTCTTATTTCCGCGACAGGCTGGGCTTTTTTCCCGAGCCATACCAGTTCTTTTTAGAGGGCGGAAGCAATACTTTAACATTAACAGGTATAAGTGAGCCTTTAGCTATAAAACGCATAGAGTTGGTTCCTGTCCGTCAAATTCCAACTTTTGCGCAGTTTATGGGGCAAAACACCCTGCCTATTATTAATGATTTTGACGAAATGCGGATACAAGGGCAGTATTCTACCGTACGCTCTTCACCTTCACTGTTCCCGCTGTTCGACAACTCTTCCAGTGTAACAGACCCGCCAAGTGCGACATTAATTGTACTAAACATGATTGGCGGCGATCCGTGGCGTATGCCGGGCCAATGGATAGAGTGGGAGTTTGAAGTTCCGCGGGACGGCTTGTACCGTATATCCATTTCTGCCCGCCAAAGCTATAACCGTGGCTTTGTATCAAGCCGTACCATCCTTATAAACGGCGAAATTCCGTTTCGCGAAGTTGAAGCTGTACCTTTCACCTTCAACAATAGTTGGGATCTTATAACCCTCCAAGACGACTATGGCAACGATTTGCTGTTCCCGTTACAGGCAGGGACAAATACCATACGTATGGAAGTTACCTTGGGCGAACTTGGCGTAATTGTAAACAGGATACTTGACAGCGTATACCGCCTAAACGCAGTGTACCGCGAAATTATAGTGCTGACAGGCACAAACCCGGATCCATTGCGGGACTACCGGATAGATTACCGCTTTCCTCACGTAATGGACATGATTTACCAAGAAATTGGCGTTTTATACATGATTCACAACGACCTGGTAGAGTTTGTTGGCGGGCGGAACGAGCATTCCGGCCTAATATCTTCACTATTACGTCAGCTTCAAGTCTTCCACCAACGGCCGGATCGTATTCCTGTCCGCCTGATAAGCTTCAGAAATAACGTTTCCGCTTTGGGCGACGCTACGCGCATTATGGCAGAAGGTCAACTGGACGTTAACTTTATTACCGTAAGCGGATATGGGGCTAATCTGACATATGAAAGAGAGACTATATTTGGGCGGGTTGCTCACGAACTTCGCGCTTTTGGTGCCAGCTTCGTAATGGATTTTGACAGCCTTGGCGATGTCCATGAAGGTGATAGAGTTATTGAAGTATGGATTCCCACCGGGCGCGACCAGGCCACTGCTCTAAAATCTATGATTGACGATACATTTGTGCCAAACTACGGGATAGGTGTTAACCTCCGCCTTGTAGATGCGGGTGCGATTCTGCCTGCTGTGGTCGCCGGAATTGGCCCGGACTTGGTCTTGTCCGTAGGTAATGATATGCCTGTAAACTTCGCTATGCGTAACGCCGCCGTAGATTTAACCAGGTTCCCGGACTTTGAAGAAATAAAGCAGCGTTTTGCACCAAGTGCGATGGTTCCGTACGCATTTGACGGCGGATATTTTGCCTTGCCAGAGACACAAGCGTTTGACGTAATGTTTTACCGCAGAGATATTTTGGCAGACCTGGGCGTTGAACCGCCGCAAACATGGGACGATGTACGCGCTTTAATGCCACTGTTGCAACGTAACAACATGCACATTGGTATACCTGCCGTAGGCGACCCGCTGGCTCCCAACCTTTCCGGTTTCCTTACACAGTTATTTCAACGGGATGGCTTCATATTTAATGAAGAACATTCACGCACAATTTTAGACAGTGAGGAATCTCTTGCGGCTTTTGAAGCCTATACGCGATTCTTTACCCACTTGGGTTCACCCCAGGCTTTTGACTTTAATAACCGTTTCAGAAGCGGAGAAATGCCAATCGGCTTTGGGCCGTTTACAAACTTTAACATGTTATCGGTTTTTGCCCCGGAAATTAACGGGCTGTGGAATTTTGGTTTAATGCCCGGCATTAAGCAGCCGGACGGCACAATAGACCGTTCCGTGCCTACCGGGGGAACCGCGGTTGTAATGTTCCAGCAAAGCGAACGGCAAGAATACGCCTGGGAGTTCCTAAAATGGTGGACATCAATGGAAACTCAGCTGCGCTTTGGTAGGGAACTGGAATCTATCATGGGCGCGGCGGCCCGCTTCCCAACCGCCAACATAGAAGCCTTTGCCCGTATGCCATGGAGTACTGCCGAAATGGCCATTATAAATACACAGCGGGATTGGACAGTGGGTAACCCGGAAGTACCGGGCAGTTACTATGTAACCCGTCACTTGTTAAACGCAATCCGCAGGGTTATAAACGAAAGTGTAGATACCCGCGAAACCCTGCTGGATTTCAATATTGTTATCAACCGTGAACTTATTAACAAACGCCGCGAATTTGGGCTTGAATAAAGGAGTGTAAACATGGTAGCTGTGTCACAAAAATCCGGGCAAGGACATTGGGGACGGTATATGGCCAAGCGTAAAGTCGGGCTTGTATATACATGGCACGAAATGAAAAAGCATAAATGGCTGTATCTGTTCCTGGCTCCTTATGCGGCGGTATTCCTCACATTTGTTGTTGCTCCTGTAGCTATTTCAATATTTTTTAGCTTTACCTATTTCAACGTTTTAGAGCCGCCCCGTTTTATTGGTTTTCAAAACTATCTTAACCTGTTTCTGGCAGATGACGTATTTTTGATTGCCATACGTAATACATTAATTCTGGCCTTTTTAACCGGCCCAATAGGGTACATTGCGGCATTTATGTTTGCTTGGTTTATTAACGAGCTTCCCAGGTATGTAAGGGCAGTGGTTACTCTTATATTTTATGCACCTACAATATCCGGTGCCGCTTTCTTAATATGGCTGCTAATTTTCTCCGGTGACGCATATGGGTTCGCAAACGCGTTTTTGCTGCGGATGGGCTTTATTAATGAACCAATGCTGTGGCTGTCAAACCCAAGTACCATGATGCCGGTAATTATAATTGTTGTATTGTGGATGTCTTTGGGCGCGGGCTTCCTTGCCTTTATCGCAGGTCTGGCTACAGTTGACGAAAGTCTTTACGAAGCGGGTCTTATGGATGGCATAAAAAACCGCTGGCAAGAGTTATGGTTTATTACCCTGCCAAACATGAAGGGAATGCTTATGTTTGGCGCGGTTATGGCTATTACCGCAAGCTTTTCTATTGGTGACGTTACTGCCCAGTTGGCAGGCTTCCCCTCTACAGACTACAGGGCCCACACAGTAATAAATCACCTGGCAGACTATGGCGGTATGCGCTTCGAAATGGGATATGCTTCCGCAATTGCTACGTTGTTGTTCTTAATTATGATTAATAC
>WQTQ01000096.1 GCA_009786175.1 Bacillota bacterium
GAGGGGCAGAGCCCCATTAGAAAGGAGCAATTTACCATGGAACAAAAAGCATTGGGAATGATTGAAACACGCGGCCTTGTAGCAGCAATAGAAGCTGCCGACGCCATGACAAAAGCAGCAGAAGTGACCCTTACAGGTACAGAAAAAATAGGCTCCGGCCTTGTAACCGTTATGGTGCGCGGCGATGTCGGCGCGGTTAAAGCAGCAGTAGAAGCAGGCTCTGCGGCAGCATCACGGTTGGGCGAACTTGTAGCGGCTCATGTAATACCGCGCCCACACAATGACGTGGAAAAAATTTTACCGGCAGTGAAATAACATGAACCCGTCTAAAGCCTACGGGTTTGTAGAAATCTCCGGGGTAACCGCCGCCATAACCGTTTTGGATACCATGTGCAAAACCGCAGATGTCACCCTCGTAACCTGGGAGAAGAAATGGGGCGGAAGGCTGGTTACAATTATTGTAAGCGGGGAAGTTGCCGCAGTAAAAGAGGCAGTAAATGCCGCAAGCAAAAGCGGCTTCATAAAACCTGCCGCCAGCGGCGTTTTGCCAAACCCTCATCCGGAAATTGTACGTTTGGTAAAAAGGAGTAACCATAATGGGATTAAATCGAGCTGAAACAATAGCAACCGCGGTAGCCGCGGCAAAAGAAAAAGCAAAAAATAAAAAGGAGGCCAACAAAATGGCACAAGAAGCATTAGGAATTATCGAAACAAGAGGACTTGTAGCAGCAATTGAAGCGGCAGACGCAATGTGTAAAGCTGCAAACGTAACTTTGGTAGGTACAGAAAAAATAGGTTCCGGCCTGGTATCCGTAATGGTGCGCGGCGACGTTGGCGCGGTAAAATCTGCCGTAGAAGCCGGTACATCAACAGCAGGCAGGCTTGGGGAAATAGTGGCAAGCCACGTAATTCCAAGGCCGCACACAGATGTAGAGCAAATCTTGCCAAAGGTAAAATAAATGGATCCCGGCCACATAGAACTTATAGTTCGTAAGGTTATGGAAGCTTTGGGGGATAAAAACGGGATGAGTGTGCCGGTTGGGGTTTCTGCCCGGCACATTCACCTATCCCGCGCCCATGTGGAAACTCTTTTTGGTAAGGGATACACCCTAATCCCCAGGGCTGAACTTATGGGCGGCCAATACGCCGCCAACGAAACCGTTACCATCGTGGGGCTTAAACTCCGTGCCATAGAAAATGTACGGGTACTTGGCCCGGAACGGGCCGCAACCCAAGTTGAAATTTCTGCCACAGACGCCATCCGCCTTGGAATATCCCCGCCATTGCGCGAGTCCGGCGACATTAAGGGTTCCGCGCCAATAACCGTGATAGGCCCCAAGGGTGCCGTATACCTGGACGAAGGCTGCATTATTGCCGCGCGGCATATTCACATGTCACCGGCAGATGCCGACAAAGCGGGGTTAACCGACGGCGATACGGTTTCCATAGACGTGCCCGGCAGCCGCGGTGTTACGCTAAACAATGTGCGTATTCGAGTGGCCCCGTCTTTCACCTTGGAAATGCACATAGACACAGACGAAGCCAACGCCTGCGGCCTTAAAACCGGCGATGTGGTGATGTTAAGAAAGAGGTAAGTTTATGCTTATTTGTCGTGTAACCGGCAGCGTTATTTCCACCAGGAAAAACGAGAAATTAACGGGTTGCCGGTTCTTAATTGTGGAATCTTTAAACAAAGAAACACCGCCTTTTGTGGCGGTTGACAATATTGGCGCGGGTACCGGCGAAACAGTGCTGGTAGTGCGTGGAAGCGGTGCCAGAATCGCCAGCGGCAGCAACGACATCCCCGTAGATGCCGCCGTCGTGGGTATCATAGACGAAGGAACTTTGACATGAACATGCCCCAACAACTTGAAGAAATTAAAAAAATAATATCCAAATGCGGGGTAGTAGGCGCGGGCGGCGGCGGTTTTCCGTCTCATTTAAAACTGGACATCCGTTGCAAAACAATTCTGCTTAACTGCACGGAATGCGAACCACTTATACAGGTAGACAGCCAGCTTTTGGGGGCTTACACCCCGGAAATTCTGCTTACCTTAAACCTCCTGGCGGAAGTTCTAGACGCCAACGTTGTAGTGGCAGTAAAAAAAAGTTTCACAGCCGCCATATCTGCCATAGAAAATAAACTGGACAAATACCCCCGCATCCGCCTGGTATTGTTGGACGAAATTTACCCCGCCGGGGATGAAATTGTACTTGTCTACGAAGCTTTAGGCATTGTGATACCGCCCGGTACCTTACCCATTGAAGCCGGGTACGTCATCTTTAACGTGGAGACGGTTTACAATATGTACAACGCCCTTGAGTATGAGCAGCCCGTAACCCACAAGTGGGTTACAATCGTCGGTGAAGTAGAACGCCCCGTTACGGCGCGGTTTCCCATTGGTACAACCCTAAAAGAAGCTGTAAAGCGGGCAGGCGAAATAACAACTCAAAGCCATGTATTTATTGTAGACGGCGTTATGATGGGCTGTATCGCATCCCCTTCCGACGAAATAAAAAAGACCACCAACTGTCTGTTGGTTTTGCCAAGCGACCATACCCTTGCGCTAAGGGGCAGCAACAAACAGGCAGATTTAAACAGAATCGCTTCTGCCTGCTGCCAGTGTCGTACCTGTACAGACATGTGCCCCCGTAATTTGCTGGGGCATCCGATACAACCCCACCGCATTATGCGCGCCCTTTCCGCAAGGGACGCGAAAGCGGATGTGTATGGCAGCGTTATGTATTGCAGCATGTGCGGCGTATGCGAAGTAATCGCCTGCCCTCAAAGCCTTGCGCCCCGGGCAATGATAAAAATTTTCAAAACCGCGCTGTCTAAAGCCGGTGTTAAACCGAAAAAACGCGAAGCCGCGCCTGTTCCCTGCGCCCGCGAAGGCAGGCTGGTACATGCAAACCGCCTAAAAATGCGCCTTGGCCTGGCAAAATATGATTTAGAAGCACCGATGGAGGCATTATGAAGCACAAAAAATCTATCGCAATTGTGGAATTTACAACCGTATCCGCAGGCATAAAAGCCGCCGACGAAATGGCAAAAACCGCAGATATCGAAATAATCGAATCCCAGGCTGTATGCCCCGGTAAGTACATGATTCTTGTATCGGGGCTTTTAAGCGCGGTAACTGCCGCCATAGACGCGGCAAAACATGCCCACGGCGAACGTTACATCAGCGGGTTTATTTTGGGTAACCCCCACGAAAGCCTGTTGCCCGCATTTTATGGCACAACCTCCGTGGAAGGGCTGCAGGCCCTTGGGGTTTTGGAGACATACGACGCCGCGTCTGCTGTAATGGCCGCGGATTCTGCTATAAAAACCGCAGTTGTGCAGTTAATAGAAGTGCGCCTTGCCAAGGGCATGTGCGGCAAGTCCTTTGTTACGCTAACAGGTGAAATTTCTGCCGTGCAAGCGGCCATAGACAGGGCTAAAACTGTGGCGTGTGAAGCCGGTATGTACTTGGATTCCTGCGTTATTGCCAACCCGGATAAAAAACTGGAAAGGTTTATTGTGTGATGCTGGTCGCGGAACGTAAAAAAATTATCCTTGAAAAATTACAGGCGGATAAAAAGGTAATCGTTAGCCGGTTAAGCGAGCTTTTTAACGTTTCCGACGAAACAATCCGCCGGGACTTAGACCGCTTGTGCCAGGAGGGCATAGCCATAAAAACCTATGGCGGCGCGGTACTAAATGAAGACGGCCCCGACCTGCCCTTTAATGTCCGCAAAATTCATAACCCGGATGAAAAAAGGAAAATTGCCGAGCTAATCGAGCCCCTAATCCAGGACGGCGACAGCATTATGCTGGACGCAAGCACCACCGCTGTGTTCGTTGCAAAGGCACTTAAAGAGAAAAAATGCCTAAAAGTTATCACAAACTCGATAGAAGTAATGGTTGAACTTTCAGACAATCACGACTGGACGGTAATATCCACAGGCGGTAATTTAATGGGGGATTATCTTGCATTTTCCGGCCCGCGTACAATCTCGGATATTGCGTCTTACCGTGTGGATAAATTTATTTTCTCTTGCAAAGGCCTGGACACAGCCCACGGTATCCTTGACAGCAACGACAACCTTGCCCAGGTTAAGCGGGAAATGATAAAAGCCGCCAAAACAAAAATTCTGGCGGCAGACCAAAGTAAATTTAACAGAACTGCGTTTTCCAAAATAGCAAGCATCGCAGACATAGACGTAGTGGTTACAAATGCCGTGCCGGAAAAAATCTGGCGGGATGCATTTACAAAGCATGGCGTACGGTGTTTATACTAATTTATCCCTTCCGCACCTCAACATTCGTTCGCTGTTGGGCCGCCTTAACCCAGCCGTCCACCTGCTCGTCTGTTGGGAAGCCAATATCCGCAAGGCGGTACTCACGCCCTATACGCATAGCCTTGGACGCGCCCATAGGGTGGTACGGCATAATGTTAACTTCAACAATATTGCACATGGTGTTAGCCATTTGTGCGATGGCGGTAAAATGGCCGTCCCTGTCGTTGCATGTGGGGATAATGGGGCAGCGCAAAATCACCTTTGCCCCGGCCTTATCAATAGCAAACAGGTTATCAATAATTAGCCGGTTGGAAGCTCCGGTAAATTCTTTATGTCTGTCCTCATTACTCTCTTTGAAATCGTACAAAAACAAATCTACATAGGGCACAATAGAAAGCAGCCTGTCCGTAGGCGCGAAACCGCAGGTTTCAATACAGGTGTGAAGGCCGTTTTCCTTGGCCAGCCGCAGTAATTCAAGGGTAAATTCATACTGGGCCAGCGGCTCGCCGCCGGATATAGTCAATCCACCGCCGGATTGCTTATAAAATTTTTCGTCTTTCATAACGATGTCCATTACATCCTGCGCCTGCATTAGTGTGCCTTTTACTTCAAAGGCAGATTGAGTGCAGGCGTCTGCGCATTTGCCGCAGACATCGCAATCTTCACGGTTTAAGATATGCGAACCTTCATTTACAGAATGGTTGTCGCAAATGGTTCCACATAATCCACAGTGTATACATTTTTCCTCAAAATAGTACAGTTCCGGTTTAAATGACAGGGATTCCGGGTTGTGGCACCACAGGCACGAAAGGGGGCATCCTTTCAAAAATACAGTGGTACGAATGCCGGGGCCGTCGTGCAAACTACATCGCTCGATAGATAAAACCGTACCCATTACCCTGCTCATTTGTATCGCCCTTTCATCTGCTTTATTCGCTTTCAACCAGCACTTGCCCTGTTTCACACTGCACAAGAATTATGTCGTCGCCAATTTTGTTAATCATTTCCCAGGGTATACGGTATTCCTGCTCCCGCCCGAAAACGCCCAGAACACGCCCGGGGCCGGGTACAATTAGTGCCAGTATTTTTCCGCTTGTGTCAATCTCCAGGTCGCTTACAAAGCCGTAACGCGCCCCGTCACTTAGGTTAATTATTTCCTTCTGGCGTAAGTCGTACATACGCATCATGAATTACCCCTTAAAAGAATCGGTTAATAATAAAATAATCCAGCAGAATAACCGCCGCCAAGACCCACAAGTAATATGAAAAATATTTCAGCTTGCATTTTTTTATTAATTCCAGCAACAGGCGTATGGAAAAGTAGCCTACTACCAACGATGCCGCAAACCCAACAACCATTGGTACAATGCCTATGCTGGATGCGTCCGCAAACATTTCGTAGTACTCGCTTCCTCTAATTGACGCTACAAGATCCAGCAGGCCTGCCCCGGCTATGGCAATAATCGCAAGCATAAACGAAAATTTTGCCGCCGCTGCCCGGTTAATGCCACGGGATAAGCCACCCATAATTGTTGTGCCGGAACGGGTTATGCCCGGCGGCAACGCCAACGCCTGAAAAAAACCGATAACAAGTGCGTCTTTATAGGTTATGTCTTTCTCTTCCTTGTATGTGTTTGTGGTTTTGTCCGCAACAACCAGGAAAAGCCCCGAAACTGTAAATGCGCAGGCAAGCCATAGACCGGAACGGAAGTTATTTTCAAGGATGCCGGTTGTGTAAAGGATAAAACCGCACACAACTACGGGTAACGTCCCAATTATCAACAGCCCTGTCATTTTACTGAATGGGTTTTTTATCAGTGTCCAAATATCCTGCCAAAACACAATTACAATTGCCACAAGCGAACCTATATGCACAAAAATATCAAATGTTACTAGCGGTTCTTCTATGCCAAAAACCCGCTGTAATACAATTAAGTGCCCGGAGGAACTTATTGGCAAAAACTCTGCCACACCTTGCACAATGCCTAAAATTAATGCTTGTAATGTTGTCATTTTTTATCCTCTGTTCTATTTTCTTAAATTTATCCCCAGTATACCACCAAGGCCGCCCCCTGCAACACCTATTATAACAGTAGTTAGGGTACGCCCGTCAACAGCAAATGCAGGCAAAGTTACAGCCATTAGCGTAACCATAATAAGTATGTACAAAAAACCGGCAGCCATGCCCCACAGCCAGCCGCGTTTTGGTGCGCCTTTGGCCGCATCAAATCCAGCCACAATTACAGACAGCAGCGTGGTTATTGCCACTACCATAGGCAAGCTGCTCTCACTCATATTTGTGTAAGTAACCAGCATGGCGTATGCCAAAAATGCGATTGCGGTAATGGCATACGCCATTAACACGCCTATTACCATGTGCTTAAGTTGATTTTTGTGAGTGCTAAAATTCATAGTATAGACCTCCTAAAGTATAGTACATATATCACTATACGGTGATGGAAGGAAGATTATGATATTTTGCTAAAAAAAATCAACCGGTTACGATTTATAACCGGTTGATTGTATGTGCTTTCGTTAGTGGGAGTATGCCCTGAAGACTATTATTGTCTGACTAACCGAATATAGCTATGGTTCATGAACCAAGGCATATCCGCTTCGCCGCCTGCGATTATAATTTCTACAACACCTGCATCAAGGTCAAACACGCCAACTGATGTTTCTATATAGGTTCCCCAGCCGCCGGAATGCGGAATGTCTATTTCGACAGTAACATCGCCAACATGGGCATAACCCGGGCCGCCATAGTTGCCGGCGTGGCTAATAATAAGCTCGTAGCGTCCTGCTACTTGAAT
>WQTQ01000097.1 GCA_009786175.1 Bacillota bacterium
CCGCCTTCATAAGTTACGGCCCCGCCTATAAACCCTGCGGCATCGGCATTATTAATTATGGCTTGCAGTGTAGGTCTCCAGCCTTCGATGCTGTTAAGCATATGACGGTGAATATGGTCTACACAATTGGCCATTGCTACGTTAGGTTCACTGAAATATGGCGCAATACCAACACCCCAAAGGTATGTGTGAGGGTTGCGGAATTTAGGATCTGAATGGAATGGCGTATGAGTTGTGCCTTCCAGCCACTCAATCATAGGCGCGAAAGCATTCGGTATTACCTGCCATGTCAGTACAGGCCTGATTCTGCTGTTCACATCAATTGGTCTGTAATCTTCGTTAAACGCGTCACGGAAAATAAACGCGATTTCGGCGGTTCTTTGGGCAAAGTGGAAATAATGCTCCCATAGCCACCATAATTGGTGCGCCACCCAAATGTTACGGCTGTCGGTTGGAATACCCCGTTCCTGTATCATACGTTCGTTGACCAAACGCTGATTCGCGAAGCCCCAAACTTCATTGCCCCACTCTACATACACAACTATATTCGGGTTCAAATGCTCTTCCAGCAAAGCCGCAAGTGTGGCGATATACGCGTCGCTTGCGTTTACAGGGATACAAACCCAAATATCGGCGTTCAAAATATTGGAAAGCGCGATAACTTCGCCCCACAGAGTTGCTTCTGCCGCATTCCAGTCATGTATTGTGAAATGGTTGTTTGTATTTGTGTAGTTCATAAACCTTATAAGCCCAAACGGTGCCAGAGACGCTACAAACGCATCCGAGAACACGGCGGTTAGCCCGCTGCCGCTAATTATTTGGCTTGCGTCGCGGTTTATATTTATACCCATTTTGCCCCTGTAAGT
This sequence comes from Bacillota bacterium, assembly GCA_009786175.1. The sequence goes on from WQTQ01000097.1 coordinate 867, forward strand.
TGTATTGCGCGGGGAGTTAGGGTCAAAACGGCCGCCTGTCGGGTCTATTTCTTGGAATACAACTTGAACATCAAAGGTAAGTGCACCTACAGCCCCTACACCTTGCAAGTATGCAACTGTGAAAAGCCTACCCGGCAAATGCACTATGCTGCCGTTAACTATCCAATGACTGACTTCGTATCCCGCATCCGGTGTGGCAAAGAAAGCAAGTGAAGAACCTTCCGGAACAACACTGCCGTTTGCAGCTATGGTTCCGGATGTTATTGTTGTTGCTCCGTTTGCACGGGCAATTACGTTACCCGGGCCGCCTTGCACACCATGTGTCAATACAACACCCTGGGCCGGTATAAAGAAAACTCTTACATCAAGGTCTGCGTTTACTGTAGCAGTAAATGTGCGGTTGTTCGCGTTTGTTACCACGCCGTCAACTTCCCATCTGTCGATGGTGTAGCCAATGGCCGGGTTGGCCGTGAATGTAACGTTTGTCCCGGGACGTACTGCGGCACCGTGTAGGATTGGTGTAAGGCCAATTGCCGCGGTTACTGTTCCGCCGCCTATTGCGCCAAATGTAACGCCATAAGTTTCAAACACTTCCAGCACCTCTATCCGGATATCGGACACGCTTAGCCCGTCGGGGTTGCCGGTAGGCCATGAACGCAGCATAACTTCGGCATAAACATCCGCTTCCAAAACAAACTCTACGGATCTAAATTCCCAATTGGCAACCGGGGTAGTAACCGGAAGCCTTGCAATTCTAAAGCTTTCGCAGCTGCACCATGTATCATGACACAGGGTACTGCCGCATGGGCCGGTTGGCCTTGGAGAGCCAAGTAACGGGGTGAGTATTACTCCAGTAGGGCCGTCTCCGCCGCCCCTTACCCATGCACTAAATCTGTAACGCACGTTGCCTTGCAAATGTATAGGCTTGTTCATCCGTGACCAGTTATTGGTCAGGGTTATGAAATTGTAAGAAGGTTTGCCTGCGTAATCACTTGGGTGAATTGTCGCCCGCCAAGGGTCTGTCCAGCCGCCTACAGACGGTGTAGTGGTTCTGGAAAAACCGTCATCGAAAAGGTTTTCGCCAATTGTTAGTTCCGGAGGCATTGGTACCAAGTCGTTAATAGCGGCACGCAACGCGGAATATGCATTTACAAGCATAATGTTGGTGGCGGCGGCATTGCCATACACTGTTTGTGCGGCGGCTAAGGCGTTGGCCACAAGATTCCATGTTCCCGCCCTGTAGTCTGACGGGTTGCGCCCTTCGGCATCGGCAATAAGAGCACCAAGAAGAACCCTTAATTCTGCATTGGTTCTTGGCACCAAACCGTCTATGGCGGCCTGCAATGCATTTGTTGCGTTATCAATTACAGCTTGCACAACGAATGGGTTGCTGTATACCGTCCTTGCTGTGGCTAAAGCTGTTTGTAATGCGGCCCATGTTTCAGGCGTGTAAAGAAGTGCCGGGCCTGTTATAGCTTCCGCGTCGGCTATTGCCTGCGCAAGAGCAAGCCTACAAATAACTTCGTCACATAGGCACGGGTCAATTCTGCAATCGTCACAAACTTGTACTAAGCGGATACCTGTAATATACAGCGGCCCGGTATTTCCTTCTGTACGGAAAGCAACCCTAAATCTGCCGTTGTGGGCATCAATAAGCGGTTGTGTAATCTCGAATACGGTTGCCAATTGAGTCCAGTCGTCAAGGCCGGAGAAATTTACTACAGACGGCCTAACTCTTGAACCTTCCGGGCCACCCATGTTTGGTATTTCCCAAACAAAATCCCAACGCCAGTCCCTGTCCCGTTCCGGTGCGCCGTCATGATACTCATAGGTAAGGAACAAGTGTACGTTTGGTCCGGTTCCGGGGGCTTTGCCCCAGGCATTCAAACTGTAAAAGCCCGGTTCATTTATGATTATTACATTGCTGGTAAAGCGGTTCCATCCCGCAGTAACTCTTGCCATATTGGCTGAAGTATTAAGCGCGTTTAGACCTGAATTAGGTAAAATAGCAATGTTCCAGGAAGGGCCGTTCCAGCCTGTCAAGTTTTGGCTGAAATCACCGTTCGGAAGTAATATGGCAGCCTGCTGCGGTACTAAACTGTTTATCGCCGCTTGCAGTGCATCCATTGCGGCGCGTATTTGCGGAATTGTGGCGGCAGAGTTGCCATGTACAGCTTGCGCGTTTGCAAGTGCGGCCGCAAAAACTGCCCAAGTGGCCGGTGTATAGTCGTTCTCGTTAAGCCCTTGCCCTTGAATTATCAGGTTGTTAAGCAGTGTCCTGAAATCTTCCAGGGTTCTTTCCACAAGGTTATTTATTGCGTTTTGCAGTGCAGTTGCTGCGGCGTCTACTGCCTCCTGTGTGGCAAGCATGTTACCATACACCGCTCTTGCGGTGGTTAATGCAGCTTGCATAGCTATCCATGTTGCAGGCGTATAAAGTTCTTGATCTGTTATGGCTTCCGCCGCGGCTATTGCAGATGCAAGAGCAGCTTTATCTGCCGGGTCAACATGCAATTCATGGATTGTAATTTGCGAAACATCCCACGTACCATGGCCAATGCCGCCATATTGCCTGCCCAGTAAGATGGCAGGAGAATAATTGTTAGGCGATGCTCCGGCTGTAAATACCATATAAGCGGTAGTCCAATTTGCCGAAACAGGTACATGGATTCCATTCCACGCCCAGCCGGGAACACCGTCAAACCAATGCATCCATGGGTTATCAGGCGCACCAACACCAACAAATCTGGCAGATGCCTGGGCATTTGTCCTGTATGTGATGCTTAGAACATACAAATTGCCTTCTGTCAGCACAGTATCTCCGGAATAATGTGCGGCTGTTACACCTGCCCCGCCCGATGCCGGAAAATGCAAGAAGTAACCTTGTCCTGCATAGGTTGAACGTGACTTGTCACCATGACCGGTTCTGAAATTACCATAGGTGTAATAACCACCGGCGGTATTGGCAGAAAAATCATTGAAGTAAACTTGGTTTCCGAACGTACCCGGCGGTCTGTCCGTCACACACGGCGGACACACACATGGGAACGAGTCGCATACATCGCAGCAATCACATGGCGGCGGGCCGCAAACCGCACAGCATTCGCATGTTATCAGGTTGCAGTCCAAACAAGGTGTGGGAATATACCCAAAAAATTCTACTTCTGCAACTCTGAAGTTATGCCACTGGCTGCCAAGTAATCTAAAGAATCTAAAGGTTTGCGCAAGAAGTTCTGCATTATTCACCGGCGATAATTCGAACCATGTGGGCGCAGTAATATCCGAAGTATAGAATTCACCCAGCGTTACAAATGTTATGCCATCTACAGAACCTTGCAAGCTGCTTCTTGCATGGGTCCCAAACCAAGGGTTTCCTGTCCGGTAAAGAGGAGCAATTCTTGCACCGGTTATACGGAAATAATTGCCTTCGCCTAAGTCAAGCCCTACATAGCCGCTGTTGCCGCCAACATAATACGTATCCAAATTACCGTCAAAAGCGCGATACGCATAGGCAGGTATGTTGCCAAACGGCGTACCGGAAAGCGGTGTTGGACCAATAGGGCCGCCTGTATCAGCCGGTACTAAACCAGCAATGGCAGCCAGTAATGCCTCTGTTGCCGCATCTACGGCTAACTGGGAAGCGTCTGCATATTCATATACAGTTTGTGCGGCAGAAAGCGCGTCTGCCAACACAGCCCAACTTTCCGGTGTGTAATTGGCCTGTACATGCCCTTGCGCCGCGGCAATTGCCGCACGAAGAGCTGTTTTGTCGGCAAACTGACCGCCGCCATCATCAATTTTTGTTAGGGTTATGCCGGTAATGTACATGCCATAGCTGGACCACGAGCGGAAAGCGACACGGAACTGTCCGTTGTCAAACACCCTGATAAGCCGTTCGCAAAGTACAAACTCAACCGATCTGTACACCCAGTCTGCAGCATCATTAAAGCACACTACGGAAGGACGTATTGCAGGTACTGCAGCTCTTAACGCTTCATCAGTTACCCAGTACTGAATAGCACCTTCCGGTGTCCAATACCCGTAACGGTTAAACTCTTCTCTGCCTACCCCGTCATTAGGTACAAGGCCCAAAAGTGCTTCACGTGGATAACCATGAGGCCCCAAGTTTCTGGCCCATGCACTTAGGCGATAAGTACCCTGTGTAAGTGTCAGCACATCGCTAAACATACCGTTCCATGACAGAGATACTCTGTTGCCAAGTACCGCCATGTTGTCCGAGATATTTTGCCCTCCTTGACCGGTATTGGGCTCTACTCTTCCGCCCCAACGACTATCCCACCCGGTCATTCCCTGGCTGAAATCCCCATTGGCCAGCAGGTTGGCATTAAAAGGCTGCCAGTCGGCGGCAACACGTGTTACTGCCCCCGGTAAGTAAAAGCTTCCAAACAGCATGGCAAAGCTTACAACTACCGCCAAGGCTTTCTTTAACAAAACTTTTTTGCACAAAAACTTGCGCATGGTAAAACAACTCCTTTCGATGATTTGAGTCGTAACAAAATGGTAATAAATCATTATGATATTATTAAACAATACGTAATGTGTACATGCACTTTTTTGCGATATAACTTTTCATTTGTTGCTGTTTATAAAACGACAAAAAACTACCCCCTGATATCACATTGGCCAATATGATATCAGGGGGTAGTTAAATTAGCGTTTTCGATTAAGATTTATTTCAACACCGCGCTCAACGTTTCCCCAATACTGTCATTTATAGTTAAACTCGCCCACCGGTCCATATGGGTTTCGCTTTTGTTTATAACCACCAGTTTGTCGCCTTCGTAATAATCCACAAGCCCCGCAGCAGGGTACACCATCAAAGACGTTCCGCCGATAATTAACATATCCGAGTCCATTATGTGGCGAACAGAATCCATTAGCATAGTTTCGTCCAGGCCTTCTTCGTAAAGCACAACATCCGGCTTTATAACCCCACCGCAAGAACACAGGGGTATATCTTCCGACTGTAAAATAAATTCCAGAGTGTAGGGCTTGCGGCAGCGCATACAAAAATTACGGCGCATACTGCCGTGCAGCTCTATTACATTATTACTGCCCGCTATTTGATGCAGCCCGTCAATATTTTGGGTGATAACGGCTTTAAGCTTGCCCTGCTTTTCCATTTCCGCAAGGGCAATGTGGGCTAAATTTGGCTTAGCGTCTAAATGTATCATTCTGTCCCGGTAAAAGCGGAAAAACTCCCTTGTTTCCTCCATAAAAAAACTGTGGGAAAGTATGACTTCCGGCGGGTAATCGTACTGTGTGTTAAACAGCCCCCCTGTACTGCGGAAGTCCGGAATACCGCTTTCTGTAGATACACCGGCACCGCCAAAAAACACGATGTTATTACTTTCGGCAAAAAAATTTCTAAGCTCGTTTAATTTATTTTCCATTTCTACCTCCGGAACATGCCCAAACACAGCAATTTTTATTAAGACCGCAAAATTCACTTATAGTACAATAATTTTGATGATTACTTTTATCACAGATAGGGCGTGAGGTCAATGAAAGCAGATAATTGTGTTGTGGCAAAAGCGATTGCCTACATTAAAGAGAACCCGGAGAGCAGATTATCCCTGGACGAAATCGCGGGAAAAATGAATTATTCCAAGTTTCACCTTAGCAGGCTGTTTGCCCGGGAAGTTGGTTGTACAATTTACAAATATATAAAGACCCGCAGACTTGCAATTGCAGCGGATAAACTGACAAGTACAAACAAACCCATTGCAGAAATTGCGTTGGAGGCAAATTACGATTCCCAGCAGGCGTTTTCGTTTGCGTTTCGCCAAGAATACGGGCTGCCGCCGCAAACATACAGGAATATTTCGCCAAAGAACAGCTTTACCGGCAGCATGAGGATGGTCGCATGAGCGAGTACCTTACGTAGTTGAGCAGACAAGCAGGGGCGAAAGAAGTTATGATATTTATTCCCGGCTACTGGCAGACAGGATAATATTTTTAGGCGAAGAAGTAAGCGATAATTCTGCCCGTAGTATAACTGCTCAATTATTGTTTTTGGAAAGCCAAGACCCGGACAAAGATATACATCTGTACATTAACTCCCCGGGCGGGACAATAACAGCGGGGCTTGCCATATTTGACACAATGAATTATATAAAGTGCGATGTCTCGACAATTTGCATAGGGCTTATGTGATTCAAGCAATTCCCTTTCTATACTCTTTCCGCCCATTGTAATAATTTGCAACATACATTTGTGAAATGGCATCTTTCTGGTGCGAGTGAAGTC
>WQTQ01000098.1 GCA_009786175.1 Bacillota bacterium
GGCGGTGGCGGAGATACCGGTCGGGAATGGGCTTGCTGCTGGGGGGGTGGTGGGGCGGGTGCCCCCGCGTCTACGGATTGCAGCAATCTGGCGGCTTCGTCCGCAGATATTTGTCCGCTTTCCAGCATTTTTAGTATCATTAATTTTTCGTTTTGCATGTGCAAACACTCCTTTACATTCGTTTATACTAAGACATACGTAATCCGCCGTACTTTTTCTTCACTCTTATGTCTTCACCAAAAAATTTTATCATTTGATAGTTGCCAAAAAACCTGGAAACTATCCGTTCAGAATATTGCGCCTCTAGTGCGGTAGGCGTTAGATTGGTAGAAATAACCGTGTGTTTGCGCAGCAGCAGCCGCTGGTTGATAAGATCAAAAAGAGCAGCGGAAGTTATAATTGTGGAAATTTCCGCGCCCAAATCGTCTAAAATTAACAAATCGACTTCGTCTATGGTGGCCAGTAATTCATCGGGCTGGTCTATGGATTCCCGGTTAAAGCGGAAATCTTCCAAAATTCTGCACAGGCGCGGCGCGGTTAAGTACAATACGGTTCGTCCCGCGTCAAGCAGGTCCTTGGCTATGCAGTGACACACAAAAGTTTTGCCAAGCCCCGGTTCGCCGTACAAAAGCAGGTTGTTAAATTCATTGTCAAAATCCGCGACAAATTTTGTGGCCAGCCGGTAAATTGTTTGCATATTTACATGAGGGGACAAGCCTTCGTTTGGGACAATGTTTGTGTCAAACAGCCGCAAATCGTAGGTGTCAAAATTTTCGTCTTCCAGTACTTCCTTCATATTTGACAGGGAATAATACGCATCTATCAAACGCTGTTTAAGGCATTGGCAGCGTTCTGCAGGGTATCCCGGGGATACGGGAAGGTACCCTGTGTCCAGGCAGGTCATGCAGCGGTACACGGTGGTTAGGTAGTCTTCGCCTACGCTGTTTTTTAACAGTAAGCGGCGTTTATCCCTTAACAACTGTGCCTCGTCGGTGGTCTCTTTTATGCTGCGTCGGTCCCCGGCAAGTGCCATTTTTGCCAAGCTTGCGCCAAGCTTTGCCAAAGCTCGGTCAATATCTGCAACTTCCGGCACACGCTGGTAAACTTCAGTTTTGCGTTTTTCTATTAATAAATCCGCGTTGTCCCGCGCGGTTTCGTAATCCTTCATTACTTGGCGAAAAGCCGCTTTGTAGGTCATGGCCGCCTCCTACTTAAGTTTTTGTTCTAAATATGCCCGTTCCAGCTGCTCGTAGCGGGAGTAGTCATTGTCACGTTGGGTAAAATTTACAAAACGGTTTGTTCTTGGTTTTGATGTTTTTTTATCAATAGGTACAATGTCGGAAGATTCTTTGGCTTTGGTAAATTCCGCGTCGGCGGCTTTTACCCCCACAATGTCTGTTATACCTTTTTTGTGCCACTCGGCCAAAATTTTGTCTACATAGTTGAACTTTGGCTTATCAATTTGCGTAACACAACGGTCGCAAGCTTCCATTATTAAGTCCAGGGGCATTTTCCATTCGTCTAGCCATTTGTCCATGTATTTGCGGTGGCTTGGGGTAGGGTACCCGGAGACTTGTCCCATATAATGTAAAATTGTACGATAATTTTTATCAAAATTTTGCACATAGTTTAGTGCCTTTTCCAAGTCGTCAATGCCGTTATCTGCCCAGTCCAGGGCGCATTTTTCGATGTAGCGCAGGTTGCGGTGGCCGTTTTCTGCGCAGTAAACAAGAAGGTACTCTACTACATCCAGCGGCAGCCGCAGCCAATCGTGGAAACTGAAAATAATGTTCATATCGTTGTAGTAAAGGAGTTTGCCCAAAGTTTGCTCTGCCCGTTCAAAAATGCGGGCGATGTCCCGGCTTTCCTGACGGTACGCCACCAACTCGTCTATGGTGTACTGAGGGCGGCTTTCTGCTGCAGGCTTAACAATTGGCAAAGCAGGCATAAAGGTTTCTGTTGCTGCCGGTACGTTAACCGGCAAAAAAGTAATGGATATATCTTTGTTTGTATCATCCAACCTCACTATGCCAACACTTTCCCAGTGTTTCCAGGCATTCAAAACGTCGCCTTCGGTAATGTTAAATTGCCGGGCAATGTCGGTAGTTGAAATAGATTCGCCATGCTGTAGCTTTTTCATGCTAAATATGTAGATTAGCGAGTATACAGGCGGACAGTTTTTCATATAATAATCGATAAATACGCAAGATATTTCTATACTTTGACGCTCGTATCCTAATTTCATGTTCATGCCGTCCACACCTTTTTAATATGTCTTGATATTGCCTTAATATAATACCTTATTTCGACGGATTTTGGTACAATTACTTATCAACAAAAATTGTGGGCAATGTGAATAAGTTTGTGGAAAACTATCCCTGTGCGAAAAAGCAGAGATAATGCGGGGTATAAGCATCTACAAAATTTGTCAAGCTTTATTTATGCACATTTTGTTGGTGATAAAATAAATTTTATCTTAAAAAGCCCGCAAAATTAAGGTTTTTGCGGGAACCCTAAAGTTTTGCGGGCTTTCGGAGGAAAATAATTTGTGACAAATTTATTCACATTTTTGCATTAAATATTCCACAACAACCCTGTGGATACTGTGGATAATTACGTGGAAAGAAGCTGTTCACCAATAAAATATACATCTCCTGCCCCCATAGTTATCAACATGTCCCCGGGCATAAGTTGTTCTTGTAAAAATATTTTTGCTTCATCAAAAGTATCCATATGGATAACATTACCACCGTTTGCCTTTATGCCTTTCATCAAATCCAGGGAAGAGATTGTCGGGTCAAATGGCTCCCGTGCTGCATAAATAGGTAAAAGTATAATCATATCCGCGTCTGTGAAAGATTTTGCAAAATCGCAAAGGTGGTTTCTGGTGCGGGTGTAGGTGTGGGGCTGGAACACGCAGAATAATTTCCCTGTAGTGCCTTTACGGGCCGCCGCCAAGCATTCCTTAATTGCTGTGGGGTGGTGGGCGTAATCATCAATTACATAGGCACCGTTGAAAATACCCTTATGCTCGAACCGTCGTTTTACTCCTTTTGCGTGGGATAACGCTTGCGCTGCCAAACCCGGTGCAATGCCAAGTTCGTGTGCGGCTGCAAAAACCGCTAAAGCATTAAGCATATTGTAGCGGCCAGGCATGGGCAGGTTAATACGGGCCAGGCATATTCCGCCGTCCATAACGTCAAAAGAAGGCCGTCCAAGTTGGTCAAACTCTACATTGCCCGGCCAAAAGCAGGCGGTTTTGTCATTGCCAAAGGTAACCACCTTGCAGGGCAAATCTTTTGTTACCTCTTCGAAGCCCGGCGTGTCCTGCTGTATTACAAGCACGCCGCCGGGGCGGATATTTTCCGCAAAGCGGTGGAAGGATTTAACAACGCCGTCAAAGCTGCCGAAGAAATCCAAATGGTCTGCGTCTATATTTAAAATTATGCCGACATGCGGGTGCCAATGGTGGAAACTGTTGCTGTATTCGCAGGCTTCCAGCACAAAGTATGAAGAACGGCCTACACGGTAATTAGTGCCGTCACGCCCCATATGCCCGCCTATAGAAACGGTAGGGTCCAATCCCGTATCCAATACAACTTCGGACATTAGTGACGTGGTTGTTGTTTTGCCATGGGAACCGGCAATACAAATGGCGTGTTCGTACCCTTCCAGTATGAGCCCTAACAGTTCTGCGCGGTCTATTAATTTTTTGGATTGTTCGATGGCAGCACAATATTCCGGGTTGTCTTTCCTAACCGCGGCTGTGTATACCACTAAATCTATACAGGCATGGATATTTTGTGCGGAGTTTGGAATGGCAATAGGAATCCCTATACTTTGCAAATGATCTGTTATGTGGCTTTGCGCGCTGTCTGACCCTGTAACTTCGTAGCCGTCTTGCATAAGTATTTCCGCAAGGCCACTCATACTTATACCGCCGATGCCTATAAAATGTACTTTTTTAGCGTTTCCCAAGTTTATTTTTTTCATAGTTTGCAGCTCCTTTTTCTATGCCGTAAATTATTTCTGCCGGTGCCGGAATTGAACCAACCGAAAATTTATCGAAATTGTAGTTCCACATACTTAATTATACAACACTTTTGTGAAAATATATGCATAAAATCGTAATATATGTCTTGACTATAAGCAAATATGATGAAATAATTACGATAACTAAATAATGTGGTGGTGATTAGTTTGCGCAAAAAAGAAATGATGGCCATGCTCCTTGCGGGGGGGCAAGGAAGCCGTCTTGGTGTGCTTACGGCACACAAAGCAAAACCTGCAGTAACCTTTGGAGGAAAGTATCGCATAATTGACTTTCCTATGTCAAATTGTATTAATTCCGGCGTGGATACGGTGGGTGTACTAACCCAGTATATGCCGCTGGAACTTAACCAGCATATTGGAATTGGTACTCCATGGGATTTAGACCGCCGTGCCGGCGGCGTAACAGTTCTTGCCCCGTATATGAAAAGTGAACGCGGCGATTGGTATACGGGCACGGCAGACGCGATTTACCAAAACATAGATTATATCGACCGGTATAACCCCGAATATGTGTTAATTCTTTCCGGCGACCATATCTATAAGATGGATTATTCCCAAATGCTGGACTTTCATAAGGAGAACAGGTGCGATGTCAGTATTGCCGCGCTTACGGTGCCTTGGGAAGAGGCAAGCCGTTTTGGCCTTATGAATGTACATGTAGACAACCGCATTTATGAGTTTGAAGAAAAGCCCCCGGAACCAAAAAGTAATTATGCCAACATGGGTATTTACATTTTTAATTGGGACGTTTTGCGGGATGCCCTAGAAAGGGACAACAAAGTTCATTCCGATTCAGATTTTGGTATGCATGTTTTGCCAATGCTGTTGGCGGAAGGTAAGCGTATGTATGCTTATCAATTTAACGGTTATTGGAAAGATGTAGGCACAATAGATTCATATTGGGCGGCAAATATGGATTTGATACAAACCTTGCCAGAGTTTAACTTGTACGAAAATTTTCAAAAAATTTATACAGACGCAGACCATCAGCCGCCTATGTACACAGGCAAAAGGTCTGAAATAAAAGGCAGTATTGTGTCCGAAGGCTGCGAAATTTTAGGCAAAGTCTATTACTCTGTAATAGGCACCGGCGTTATAATTGAAGAGGGCGCAGTAGTAAAAGACTCCATAATTATGGGCGATTGCTACATTGGGAAAGACGCATATATCGACCACTGTATTGTTGATTCGGGTTGTACTATTGGTGACAGTGTAGAAATTGGCCTTGGGGAGAACATACCAAATGTTGACAAACCCAACATTTACAATACCGGTATTACAGTACTTGGGGAGAACAGTATAGTCCCGGATAATGTAAAAATTGGGATGAACTGCGTTATTCTGGGCAAAACCGAGCCAAGAGATTACCTGGACAGCGTGTTGGAAAGCGGACAAAGCATAATGAAGGAAGTTAACGGAAATGGGGTGAGGGAATGAACGCAGTAGGAATAATTTTGGCCGGCGGCAAGAATGAACGTTTGGGCGTACTTACAAAGTATCGCGCCACATCGGCAATGCCAATAGGCAGCTGTTATCGTGCAATAGATTTCCCCCTTAGTAATATGACAAACTCCGGTATAAGCAAAGTGGCGGTTATGACCCAGTATAATTCCCGCAGCTTACACGATCATTTGTCTTCTTCCAAGTGGTGGGATTTGGGGCGTAAACAAGGCGGCTTGTTTGTACTTTCTCCTTTTTTAGCCAACGATAATTCTTTGCACTTTAGGGGTACGGCAGACTCTATTTATCAAAACCTTACATTTCTGCGCCGAAGCAAGGAAAAGTATGTAGTAATTTCTTCCGGTGATTGTGTGTACAAAATGGACTATAACGATATTTTAAAATTCCACCGAAAAGAAGGTGCCGACATAACCATAGCTTACTGCAAAGTTCCGGCACATGAAAATATCCGGTTGTATGGCGTAATGGAACTTGACGAGCAGGGCCGTTTAATAGATATGGAAGAAAAGCCCCTGGACCCGCAGTCGGACATTGCATCAATTGGTGTATATGTAATTGCCCGGGAGCTTCTTATCAGCCTGATAGAAGAACTTGGCAGCCAGGAGCGTCATGATTTGGTACGTGATTTGTTTTCCCGTTATCGTAAGCGGTTAAAAATTTGCGGCTACCATTTCGACGGCTTTTGGCGTAACATTGGCAACATTCGTTCTTACTACAATTGCAATATGGATTTTTTGGATAAAAATGTGCGGGACAGCTTTATTTTAAACGCGCCCCATATTCATACTAAGCCAAAGGACGAACCGCCTGCCAAATTTAACAGCGCGGCAGGTATCACAAACTGTTTGGTTGGCAGCGGGGCAATTCTTGACGGGGATGCCCACAGCAGTATTGTATTCCGTAATGTACGTATTGGTGAGCATTCCGATGTAAGAAATTCTATTTTGATGGAAAGCACCAAAGTTGGACGCAACTGCACCATAGAGTATGCCATTTTGGACAAAGAAGTAATAGTGAAAGACGGAGCAAAAATTGTTGGCACGCCGGAGAGCCCAATGGTAGTGGCAAAGGGGACGGTAGTTAATCCGTCGTGATTGTGCCAAATGTGATGTATTTGTAAAGCTTTAGTTGACAAACAACCCTTCAAGTGATATATTTGTCATGCAAATTGAAAATATATCACATGGAGGGTTTTTATGTTAAATAAATTGTCGTACAATCAATTTAAGTGCATTGAGTTTGCTTTTTATTTGTATTGATGGCTTTTAAGACAGGGTGCTACTTATACCTAGAAAGAAAGGGGATTTCCAATGCCGCAACTGAAGACGAAGATTAGGGAACGCCGCAAGCAGGCAAGATTAAAACAAGGGGAATTGGCAGCATTGGTGAGTGTCAGGCGCGAAACTATTGTTAGGTTGGAAAAAGGCCTGTACAACCCATCCTTGAAGCTGGCCATGGATATTGCAAAAATTTTTGACGCGACTGTGGAAGAGTTGTTTTCTTTTGATGATGAATGATAATTTGAAAAATGGAGGATACGATGGTAATTTATAAAACGCTGGAAAATGGTATCAAAATTGTCGAGTATGAGCCACATATGGCTGCGGCTGTCGCGGATATGTGGAGCCGCTGCGGCGATGATTGGGGCGGTACCGCTCC
>WQTQ01000099.1 GCA_009786175.1 Bacillota bacterium
TCGGGGCCTTCGGGGCCAAAGTTGCCAAGATAGACAACAAGGGCGTTACAGCCCGCGTCTTTAAGCTCTGCAAGGGCTTTCATTGCGTCGTTTTCGTTTTCCACTGCTGTCTTGATTTCTGTAACCGGAAAGTTAAGTTTAGCCAGTTCTGCCACAACGGCAGCGCGGCGTGAGGCGGAAAGAGAGATAGGAAAACAGTCTCTGCTTACGGCTACAATACCCAGTTTTACATTGGGGATGTTTTTCATTTCGTTTCACTCCTGACGTTTTATTTATTTCACCATATTGTATATTCTTTACAATACGATTGCAAGCGTTGTTGTGTGTGAGGTATAATATGACAGTAATACAAATACGAACCACGGAGACATGACCAATGAATAAACCCCACAAAGTTCTTATGACATTAATGGGCATGGAAATAGGCGGCGCGGAAACTCATGTGTTGGAGTTAAGCAAAACTCTAAAGCACATGGGTTTGGATGTACACGTTGTAAGTAACGGCGGCGTGTACGTAAAAGAGCTTGAAGAGTGCGGCATCAAGCATTACCGTGTGCCGCTGCACAATAAGCAGTTCATTAACGTTTTTTCTTCTTATCGCGCCCTAAAAAAAATAATTTTGGAAAACGACATCAAGCTGGTACATGCCCACGCCCGCATTCCTGCGTTTATATGCGGCATTTTGCAAAAACGGCTTAAGTTTAAGCTGGTAACGTCTGCCCATTTAGACTTCTCTGTAGCGTTTCCTTTTAACCTGCTTAGCAACTGGGGGGATAAAGTGCTGGCTGTTTCCAGCGATATTAAGGATTATTTGCTGGCAAACTACAAAGTGCAGGAACGGAACATAAGCTTGACGGTTAACGGTATTGATACGGATAAATTTTCCCCGGATATGGATTTTACGCGCTTGCTGGAAGAATTGGGTCTGGAGAGAGACACCATAAAAATACTTTCTGTCAGCCGTATGGATAAAAGGGTGGACAGCGACCGCAGTTTGCCCGCAAAGCTGCTGGTTCAAATGGCAGACGAGCTGCCCGCAAATGTGCAAGTGGTTTTTGCAGGCGGCGGTGATGCATTGCCGGAAATACGCGACGCGGCAGAGAAGGCGAACGACAGGCTTGGCCGTAAGGTTTTTTTTGTGGCAGGCCCCCGGACAGACGTAAATCTGTTTATGGCAATGGCGGATATTTTCGTTAATACAAGCCGCTCTGCACTTGAAGCACTTTCTGCAAACACCCCCCTGATATTAGGGGGTAACCAGGGGTATATCGGCATCTTTGACGAAAGCAAATTAGCAGTTGCCGTAGAGACAAACTTCACTTGCCGGGGCTGTAAGCCAATGACAAAAGAATCATTGGCAGCAGACTTAAAAATTCTGCTGGATAAAACACCCGAAGAGCGTAAAGCATTGGGGGCTTATGGCCGGAACATAATAAAAAGTCACTACTCCCTGGATATAATGGCCAAGGATGCCATTACTGTTTATGACAAGGTATTCGAGCCGGACAACCCGGTAAACATAGTAATTTCCGGCTATTACGGCTACTACAACAGCGGTGACGAGATGCTGCTAAAGTCTATCGTACAAAATTTGCGCGCCCACAGGGAAGACCTTAACCTTACGGTGCTGTCCTTTAAACCTAAAGAAACCCGCGCTCAATACGGTGTAGACTCGGTTCACCGTTTTAATTTTCTTTCGGTATTTCTACGTTTACGCAAGGCGAAGCTGCTTATCACGGGCGGGGGCAATCTTATACAAGACGAAACAAGCACCCAGTCTCTTTTGTACTACCTGGGCTTAATTAATGCGGCCAGTTTCCTTGGCGTAAAAAATATGCTTTATGCCAAAGGTATCGGCCCTGTTAACCGGCGCGGAAACATTGGGCGCGTACGCCGTTCCATAGATAAAGTTGACTTAATTACGTTGCGTGAAGAGGGTTCCTTAGATGTTTTGGAGAAAATTGGCATTACACGACCGGAAACCCATGTTACGGCGGATGCGGTTTTTGCCCTGCCTGCTGCGGAAGGCGGGGAAGTATATTTGCACGAACTTGGCATAAACGGGCCGTTTTTTTGCATATCTTTGCGCCCATGGGCGCATAACCCGCCGGATTTGGAAATACAAGTGGCGCGTTTTGCAGACCATATTGTTGAGACCTATGGGTATCAAGCGGTTTTTGTAACAATGTGGCCCGAGCAAGACAGCGAAATTTCTAACCGTGTTATGTCTCTTATGAAACACAGGGCCATATTTGTGGACTCTTCCAGCCGGAACCACGACATGATTAGAAGTGTACTTGGGCTGTCGTCTTTCGCATTATGTATGCGCTTGCACGCGCTTATTTTTGCAATGGAAAAAGGCGTGCCCACAATTGGGCTGGAGTATAACACAAAAATCCGTGGTTTTATGGACACAATGGAGCAAAAATGGCAAGTACCCGTTGAAGATACCAATGCGGATACACTTATTCAATTTGCAGAAGAAATCCATGCCAGCAAGGATGAAATTTCTGCAAAAATATTTGAAGCCGGGTGCCGTTTGCGGGAACTTTCTGCCCGGAACGCGGAGTTGTGTATAAAA
The DNA here is from genome assembly GCA_009786175.1 of Bacillota bacterium. The sequence continues at coordinate 2,582 of WQTQ01000099.1, forward strand.
TTGCTGGATGATACGTCATTACGGGCTTGAACCGGAACCCTACCCGGAGGAACAAAAATGGAAAAAACAAATTACGAACAACTGGCCCAAGCGGCCATTGACGCCAAAAAATTATCCTATTCTCCATACTCTAATTTTCAAGTTGGCGCGGCGTTGCTTACAAAAAGTGGGAAAATATACACGGGTTGCAATATAGAATCCGCTTCCTATTCCCCCACAAATTGCGCAGAGCGCACAGCCCTGTTCAAGGCCGTGTCCGAAGGGGAGCGGGAGTTTGCGGCCATTGCTGTAGCGGGCTCGCTAAAAGACAAAGAACCGGATTATTGCTACCCGTGCGGCGTATGCCGCCAGATGCTAAAGGAGTTTGTAAAAGACGACCTTGTAGTTATCATCGCTAAAACACCGGCAGATTACCGTATACACAGTTTTGGGGAAATTTTCCCATACGGCTTTGGGCCGGATGACTTGAGTAAGTGAGGTAAAACAATGCTAATGTACGAAATTTTAAACAAAAAAAAGCACGGCCAGGAACTAACAACGTCGGAAATACGCTGGGTTGTAGACGGTTTTACATCCGGGGAAATTCCCGCGTACCAGATGTCCGCGCTGCTTATGGCAGTATGCCTTAAAGGCATGACCACCCGTGAAACCGCAGACCTGACAATGGCCATGGCAGATTCCGGCGATATAATGGATTTATCATGCCTTGGGGATAAAACTATCGACAAACATTCTACCGGCGGGGTAGGGGATAAAACCACCTTAATTGTTGGACCGATAATAGCGGCAATTGGGCTGCCTGTAGCAAAAATGAGCGGACGCGGTCTTGGGCATACAGGCGGTACCATTGACAAATTGCAATCTATCCCCGGCTTCCGTACAGAAATGACTACTGAGGAGTTTTTGGACAACGTTAAAAAACACGGGCTGTGTATCGCCGGTCAGTCCGGTAATTTAGTTCCCGCAGACAAAAAAATATACGCCCTCCGTGACGTAACCGCCACTGTTGACAGCATTCCCCTTATTGCCGCCAGCATAATGAGTAAAAAAATTGCAGCGGGCGCGGGCCACATTTTACTGGATGTTAAAACAGGCAACGGCGCGTTTATGAAAGATTTGCGCGATGCCCGGGCCTTGGCGGAAGCAATGGTTAACATAGGCAATGGCTGCGGGCGTAAAACCGCCGCCATAATCACAGATATGTCCGCGCCCCTTGGCCGTGCAATAGGCAATAACCTGGAGGTAAAGGAAGTTATCCGGGTATTGTCCGACTGTCGGCATTCCGCACAAGACTTGTTGGAAGTAAGCGTTGCCATAGCCGCGAATATGCTGTACATGGTAGACTACGCCGGTTTAGCAGCCTGCGAAGCCAAAGTAATGGAAGTGCTGGAAAACGGTGCGGCCCTTGATAAATTTGCGGAAATGGTGGAAGCCCAGGGCGGCGACCGTTCCTATATTGAAAACCCGGATAAATTTGAGGTTGCAAAATACACAAGACAAGTTTGTTCAAGCAGCGGCGGCTATATCGGTTCCATAGACACGGAAGGGCTTGGCATTGCGGCAATGATACTTGGCGCGGGCCGTAAAACACCGGAAGATGAAGTTTGTTACAGCTCCGGAATAGTTTTGACTTCGACAATAGGCAGCTATGTAGAAAAGGGGCAAATTATTGCTTTACTTTATACAAATGACAAAAATTCTCTTTTGGAAGCAGAACACAAGTTTATAGAATCTATAAAGCTGACACCGACAATGCCGCAAACTGTACCGCTGATTCACGACAAAATAGGGCTTTAGGATACAAACCCACCCCCTGATATCAGGGGGTGTAATATTGCAAATTTTACTACAAAAATCGCGGATGGACGATTGACAAAGGCTGACCATTGGGCGTACAATAGTGTACGCTGGGGGAGAAGTTGTTTTTTTCACTTCTAAACAGTAAATTCCCATACAGTTTTTAAATAAAAAAAATGAAAGGTTGATGGGAAATGAATTTTGATGTCGCATTTGCGATAGGCGTAGTAGGGGCTGTAATTGCCCTGGGCTTCGCGTTTTTACAAGGCCGTAAGGTTATGGAGTTTAGCGAGGGCAATGACAGAATGAAGAAACTCGCCGCTTCTATCCGGGAAGGTGCAGGCGCGTATCTAAAGCGTCAGTTTAAAGTAGTTGGTATTGTTTATGTAATTATCATTGCAATACTTGCCGTGCTTGCGGTACTTGAGCATGTTTCTCCATTTATCCCCTTCGCATTCTTGTCCGGCGGTATTTTTTCACAGCTTTCTGCCTACATTGGGATGCGTATCGCTACACGGGCCAACGTACGTACAGCTCAAGCGTCCAGTGAAAGCCTTAACCAAGGCTTAAAGGTAGCTTTTGCATCCGGTACCGTACTTAGCTTCACGGTTGTTGGATTGTCTATTTTAGACGTTTCTGTGTGGTTCTTGCTTTTACGTTTTGTATTTGACCTTCCTGCATACGCCATTGCAGAGAACATGGTTATGTTCGGCGTTGGTGTTGCGGTATTTGCATTATTTGCCCGTGTTGGCGGTGGTATCTTTACAAAGGCCGCAGACGTTGGCGCAGACCTTGTAGGTAAAGTTGAAGCCGGTATCCCGGAAGACGACCCGCGCAACCCTGCGACTATCGCAGACAACGTAGGCGACAACGTTGGTGACGTAGCAGGTATGGGCGCGGACCTTTACGAAAGCTATATCAAATCTATGCATGCGGGTATTGCCCTTGGTTATGCGGCGTTTATCCGTACAGATTCAGCCATGGTAATGGCGGCTATGTTCCTTCCTGTTGCCCTTGCCGTAGTTGGTATGCTGGCATCATTGTTTGGTACATTTCTTATCCGTACCAAAGAAAAAGCTACACAATCTCAGCTTCTTACCACACTCCGCAAAGGCACTTACACTGCTTCTGCCGTTGCGGTTGCTGCTTTCGCACCTGTTACCTGGTTTATAATGCGTGACATGACAGTTGCCAACAGCTGGTGGGGTTTATACATTTCTATTGTTGTGGGTGTTTTGGCCGGTGTGTTTATTGCATATTTTACAGAGTATTACACATCTACCCACTACAAACCAACACAAGAACTTTCCAGAGCTACCGAAACCGGCGCAGCAACTCTTGTAATTGCCGGTATTTCCTTGGGTATGAAATCTACAATCGCACCGATTGTCATCATTGTAGTGGCAATTGTAGCAAGCTTTGTAGCAGCAGGCGGCTCTATGGACACAAGCATTGCAGACTACGGCACACGTTTCTCATTTGGCCTTTATGGTATTGGGCTTGCAGCCGTTGGCATGCTTTCCACTTTAGGCATTACACTTGCTACAGATGCTTACGGCCCTGTGGCAGACAACGCCGGCGGTATTGCCGAAATGAGCCACATGCCACCGGAAGTACGCGAGCGTACAGACGCCCTTGACGCCCTTGGTAACACAACTGCGGCAACCGGTAAAGGTTTTGCTGTAGGCTCTGCGGCGTTAACATCTTTGGCATTGCTTGTTTCGTATATCAACATTGCCACAAGGCATGTTGCAGGCAACCTTGGCTACGAATATGGCGGCGTTGGCGAATATGTAAACCCTGTAACAGGCGCACGTTTTGCAGGCCTAGACCTAAGCCTGAACAACCCTGCCGTTTTGATTGGTATTTTCCTTGGTGCCATGTTAGTGTTTGCATTCGCGGCTATGACAATGGGTGCCGTACAACGTGCCGCACAAAGCATTGTAAACGAAGTGCGCCGTCAGTTCCGCGAAATTAAAGGCATTATGGAAGAAAAAGCCGACCCGGATTATGCCGCCTGCGTAGACCTTTGCACAAGAGGCGCGCTGCGCGAAATGATTGCTCCAACACTTCTTGCGGTTATTTTGCCAATTATCACCGGTATGATTTTTGGTGTAGAAGGCGTAGTTGGTTTCATTGGCGGCGCGACAGTAGTTGGTTTCCTTGTTGCCGTATTTATGAACAACGCCGGCGGTGCCTGGGATAACGCCAAAAAATATATCGAAGGCGGTATGTTTGGCGGCAAGGGCAGCGATAACCACAAAGCGGCCGTTATCGGTGACACAGTTGGCGACCCGTTCAAAGATACAAGCGGCCCATCGTTGAATACTATGTTCAAGTTGGTTTCTACCGTTTCTATCACAATCGTAAGTATTGTAGCTGCATATTCGATATTCTAGAAATGTAAAGGGCTGTCGGATGCTTCGAAAACGATATTTTCCCTATTGCTCCAAATCGATGATTGTCGCATTTCATGCGACAATCATCGATTTGGAGCAATAGGGAAAATATCGTTTTCTTTGGCAACAGGACAGCCCTGTTTTATTATGTTTCAAGAAATTCCACTTTGCGAACATAAGACCGGAAACACCCAGTGAACACGACAAAGTCAATGAGTTGGTGTGTACAGCCTTTACCCATAGTTACAACGAGGATACCGGCAAGGTTACACAACTTGTACTTTCCCAGTGCGCGGTATTGCCACAATAGACTTCTTGCATAACTAAGCTAAAGATAGTATACTTCCAATTAGTGGGGGTGAACAAAGTGAAGTATGAGAAGCTGAAAAAATATGGTGAAGGCAAATT
>WQTQ01000100.1 GCA_009786175.1 Bacillota bacterium
ACTACACCCGCGCTTATAAAGATAAATATGCCCAGGAGCGGAATTGAACCACCGACACACGGATTTTCAGTCCGTTGCTCTACCGACTGAGCTACCTGGGCCCGTTTCATGTCGCATACGGGTGACGCAAGTGAGAGTATAGACCATTTTATAGGGTTATGTCAATAGTAAATTTTAAAAATACGCGGATATGGAAAATTTTTTGCGAATTTATTACGATGATACGGGGCTGTTGAATGCCCAAACTTGACGAGACAGCCCAACTTTTGCGATAACTTTGATACAATACGCAAGCGTATTAAAGTTATCGCAAAAGTGTCCCTGCATAAGTTAGATAAACGCAGTTTATTCCTCTTGTCATGTCTGATAATTTTAGCATTTCTACAACACATTTTTCAAAAATTGTCCCGTAAATGATTTTTTGCATTTTATAATTTCTTCCGGGGTGCCGCAGATAAGAATTTCGCCGCCGGCGTCACCGCCTTCCGGGCCAAGGTCTATCACATAGTCGGAAACTTTTATTACGTCAAGATTGTGTTCAATTACAACCACCGTATTGCCGCCTTCGGTTAGCTGCTGCAAAATGCCGATTAGTTTGTGAACATCTGCGGCGTGCAGGCCGGTGGTAGGCTCGTCCAATACATAAAGGGTGCGGCCCGTTGCCCGGCGGGAAAGTTCTGTGGCAAGTTTAACCCTTTGAGCTTCGCCGCCGGAAAGGGTGGTTGACGACTGCCCCAGCCTGACGTAACCCAGGCCAACGTCGTTTAAGGTTTGCAATTTTTCTTTTAGGCGCGGCAAGTTTTCGAAAAAAGTAAGGGCGTCTTCCACGGTCATGTCCAGCACGTCGGCAATAGATTTTCCCTTGTACTTTACTTCCAGTGTTTCGCGGTTGTAACGCTTGCCGCCGCACACTTCACAAGGTACATACACGTCGGGTAAAAAGTGCATTTCTATTTTTAGAATACCGTCACCGGCACAGGCTTCGCAGCGGCCGCCCCGCACGTTAAAGCTAAAACGCCCTTTTTGATACCCGCGGATTTTTGCTTCCGGTACCTGTGTAAAAACGTCCCGCACCAAGTCAAAAAGCCCTGTGTATGTGGCAGGGTTGGAGCGGGGAGTACGCCCGATAGGGCTTTGGTCGATATTGATTATTTTATCCAAATGTTCCAGGCCGGTTAGGTCTTTGTGGCTGCCGGGTTTAACACGGGCGCGGTTTAGGTCCCTGGACAGCCGTTTGTACAAAATTTCGTTTACCAGCGAACTTTTGCCGCTGCCGCTAACCCCGGTTACGCATGTGAAAACCCCAAGCGGGAAACTTACCGAAATATCTTTGAGATTATTTTCTGCCGCGCCTATTATGTGCAGCATACGATCTTGTATAATTTTCCGCCGATTTTTTGGTGTTTCTATTATTGCTTTTCCGCTTAGATATTGGCCTGTAATAGACGCTTCGCAATTTACTATATCTTTTACATCCCCGGCAAAAACCACTTCGCCGCCGTTACTGCCCGCCCGTGGGCCAATGTCTACGATATAGTCCGACGCCCACATTGTATCCGAGTCATGTTCAACTACGATTAGCGTATTGCCGATGTCTGTTAAGTGACGCAAGGTTTTTAGCAGGCGGTCGTTATCCCGTTGGTGCAGCCCGATACTTGGCTCATCCAAAATGTAAACAACGCCCACCAGGCCCGAGCCGATTTGCGTAGCCAAGCGAATCCGCTGGGCTTCCCCGCCGGAAAGTGAACCTGTAGAGCGGGCCAGTGTTAAATAATCCAGCCCAACATCCATAAGAAAGCCTGTCCGCGCGTGGATTTCTTTTAATATTGCCCCGGCGATAATCATTTGTGTAGGGGTAAGCTCTAATTGCTTGAAAAAGCTTTGTATCGCGCCAATTGTCATTTCCGTAACAGTGGAAATGGATTTATCCCCCACCGTTACTGCTAAAATTTCCGGCTTTAGCCTTTGTCCTTTACAGGCGGGGCAGGTAATGCTTGTCATAAGGTGTTCGTAGTCCTGCTTACTTGTAGCAGATGATGTTTCCCTGTATCTGCGCCACAGGTTGTTTGCAATTCCTTCAAATACGTAGGGATATTTTCTGGAACGCCCGTCTTGACCCACATATTCAATCATAAGCTTTTTGTCCGAGCCGTTCATTAGTATGTCCGCAATATTTTTGGGTAAATCTTGATAAGGCGCGTCCAGGTTGAAGCCATGTTCCGCGCTTAATGCTTCAAAAATGGCATGAACCATGCTGTTTTCAGATTTTATGGCATTCCAGCCGGAGGCGGTAATCGCGCCCTCATTAAGGGAAAGCTGTGGGTTGGGTACAATAAGTTCCGGGTCGAAAATCAGTTTCATGCCAAGGCCGGAACAGTCCGGACAGGCCCCGGACGGGTTATTGAAAGAGAACATCCGCGGCTCTACTTCCGACAGACTTACTCCGCAGTCTGCACATGAAAAATGCTGGCTGAAAGGGATGTCTTCCGCTTGCCCGTTTTGGTCGGCATTTATAACAACCAGGCCCCCGGTTAGTACCATTGCGGACTCAATAGATTCGGAAAGCCGCTTTTGTATGCCGTCCCGCACCACAAGGCGGTCGATTACAATTTCGATAGTGTGCCGCTTGTTTTTATCGAGTTCAATTGTTTCCCCAAGGTCGTAAACTATGCCGTTTACCCGAGCGCGGACGTAGCCGTTTTTGCGGGCATCATCCAGCAATTTTGTATGCTCGCCCTTGCGCCCACGTACAACAGGTGCAAGAATTTGCAGGCGCGTGCTTTCCGGCAGTTCTAAAATTTGGTCAACAATTTGGTCTATGGTTTGCTTTTCCACCACTTTGCCGCATTTTGGGCAGTGGGGTATACCCACACGGGCATAAAGCAGGCGTAAATAGTCATAAATTTCCGTTACGGTACCCACGGTAGAACGTGGGTTTTGGTTGGTAGTTTTTTGGTCGATGGAAATGGCGGGGCTTAGGCCCTCGATAAAGTCCACGTCCGGTTTTTCCATTTGCCCTAAAAATTGCCGCGCGTATGCGGAAAGAGACTCTACGTACCGCCGTTGGCCTTCCGCGTAAATTGTATCAAATGCCAATGATGTTTTGCCGCTGCCACTAACCCCTGTGAACACTACCATTTTGTCCCGTGGGATTGTTAGGTCTACATTTTTGAGATTATTATTTCTCGCACCTTTTATAGTTATTTTGCTTGCTCCCGGTTGTATCATGTGAAGTTCCTTTCGTGTTTGTTCGATGTTTGTTCGATTTCCTATTATACCCCTATAAATGGAATAATGCAATCGTATAGTTGATAAATTTTATGTGTTTTTCAAAATTGGTGTGGTGATATATTTCAAGTGGTGACTCACAGTCACCGGATGAGTTGGTTAATCACGCAGAACCAACCGGATTTTGATTTGACATTAGTCTGTTATGCCGCTAAAATATACCTTGTTGTCACCGTGTATCCGTAGCTCAGGGGATAGAGCGTCTGCCTCCGGAGCAGAAGGCCGTAGGTTCGATTCCTATCGGATACATTCAGTAAAGCCCCGTAATTACAATCATTGCGGGGCTTTTAGATTTACTTCAATTTATGTTATTTTACTTTATTTTGTGTAGTCAAATGCGTGGTCAAAAAAAGACGCTTAAAGCGTCTCGTGTTCTTTCTTTACTCTACATAATTCGTCCAGCGTCACGCCCAGCGCAGCACACCGGATATCTCTACCAATTTTGATAACGAAAGCTTTTCTCGCTTCTAAGGTTTTTAAGATTCATTACTAACCTCCCACGCTTCTGAAAAATCATTAAACTGAAATAACGAAACCATTATAACATAATTATTTCAGTTTAGCCCCATAAGTTGAAATAAAACATGTGTGGAGGCTGCACATTGTCAACCACCGCGATTAAATTTATAGTTTGACAATTCCTTACAAATTGGTCAAAATGGTTGGAAATAAAGAAGCAATGGGTACCACCCCCTGATATCAGGGGGTGGCGAGACAGCCTCGCATTAGAAAGGTTTTTACTTATCATGGACATTCAAAAATTTGAAAACTACCGCAAAAATATTGTAGGAAACTGCTCTAAAGTAATTGTTGGGCAAGAAGATGTGCTACGCCTGGTGGTAGTTTCTTTTATATGCGGTGGGCACGTACTTTTGGAAGATGTGCCGGGCACGGGTAAGACTATGCTTTTAAAGTCATTTTCAAAAACTGTGGGCGGCGGGTTCAGCCGTATTCAATTTACCCCGGATTTGCTGCCGTCAGACCTTACGGGCATTAATTTTTACAACCAAAAGCTTGGTGAGTTTGAGTTTAGGCGCGGGCCATTGTTTGCAAACATTATTTTGGCAGATGAAATTAACAGGGCTACCCCGCGTACCCAGTCCAGCCTGCTTGAAGCAATGGAAGAGCGGCAAATTACCGTTGATGGCGTAACGTATGTGCTGGAAAAGCCTTTTATGGTAATGGCGACCCAAAACCCACTGGAGTCTTACGGCACTTTTCCTTTGCCGGAAGCTCAAATCGACCGCTTTTTTATGCGGCTTTCTTTGGGGCGGTTGGCGCGGAATGAAGAAATAGAGGTTATTGCGCGGCCATCTACGGAAGATATTTTGCACGGCTTAACCCGGGCCGTAACAGCAGAGGAAACTGAATACGTACAAAGCAATTATCACAATGTAACCGTATCGGATGAAGTTACCGGATACATTATGGATATTATTGAAGGTACACGCAGCGAACGCCGACTTACAACAGGCGTATCAACAAGGGGGGCCATTGCCCTTTTCAGGGCCGCCAAAGCTTGCGCTGCCATTAACGGTAAGAGTTTTGTCACCCCGGAAGACGTTTTGTTTGTTGCCCCCCATGTGCTTGCACACCGCCTTGGCGGCAGCCAAAGCAGTGTAGACGATAAAGGGATTTTAGCAAATATTTTAAAAGAAATTCCTGTACCCTTAGAGGGTTAAGGCCATGGCTGTACCGATACTTTTTTTGCTGGTATTTATAGCCATAGTTTACTTTTTACAAACATGGTCTATTAACAATGCGCTAAAAGGTGTGGAATATAAGCGGGAGGTATCAAAAGTTTTAAACGCCCCTGGGGAGCCGTTTACCCTTATAACTACCATTACCAACACAAGCTTTAGACTTATCCCGTTTGTTTCTGTACAGGAAAATTTAACAAGTGAAATATCTCATAAATTTACGGTGTATCTCAAGCCAAGGTCTATACTTGTGCGCAGTGTGGAAGCTTCTTTGCCTGCGCGGGGGCGGTACTTTTTTTCCAAGGCAAATATATATGGCGGCGATTTTTTGGGCATAAACGAACGCCGCGAAGAGTTTCGTACCAGGTGCGAAATTGTTGTTTACCCGCAGGAAGCCCGGGGAAATTATCTTGACCGGGTAACAGGCAGCTTTTTGGGTGATATTTCCGTTTCGCGGTTTATTGTGCCGGACCCTACCCTTGTAATAGGGTTTGACGTGTATACGGGCCGCGAGCCTATGAAATCCATTTCATGGCCGCAAACCCTGCGCGCCGGTCAGATGATGGTAAAAAAATACGACTACACAACAGAAGTGTCTGCAACAGTGGTGCTTAGTTTAGATTATTTGTCGGACAGTGGTTTTAAGCTGCCGGACGGGGCCCCGGAGTTAATTGAAAAATGTCTGTCAATTGCCCGCACAATTTGCGAAACGTTAAATAAGCGCAACATCAGGTACGACTTTTTTTCTAATATATCGTCTGTGGGGCGGGCCGGTGCTTGGGATTATGTAAATGAAGGCTTGGGTAGCAAGCATCTTTCACACATATTGGAAGGCCTTGGGCGTGCCACCCATTACAGAAGCGAGACACTTGACAAACTGGCACTGCGGGTGTCTAAGAGGCAAATGGTAAATAAGTCGGTTATTTTTATTGTGCCCAATGACGAAGACAAAGCAATGCAAATTATAAGACAAGCGGGCAAAGAAATTAGATCTGTCACAGTAATAGCCGCAGACAGGCTTGGGGGTTGACATGAAATTTATACTTAAATTAGTTGCGGACCTGTGTATTTATTTTACGCTCACAAGCGTTCTTATGACCTCGCCGTTTGTGCCGCCTGTTGCATGGGTAGTGCCTGCGGTAATATATGCGGTTTATGCCATTTTACACTACAGAAAATTTGTTACAAATATCAAACATAAGCCTGTTTTTATTATGTATTATAAAGTGTTTGCCGTTTTTTCACTTATTGTCTTTTTTGCAGACAGGCAGTTTTATCAAACGGTATCCCTGCCCATAGCCCTTGTGTTTTTTATATCGTCTGTAATTTTAATGCGGCTAACCCGCCACGAGGAAAGGGCGCAAAGGCAGTTTTCGTATAAGCTGATAAGCAGCTGGCCGGTTATCGTGCTGTTTGCCGCAGCAATTTTGCTTGCATCTGCGTGGTTTACAGGGCTGCTTGGCACAGTTGTATCTGTAATATATTTTAACCTAGTAATACCGCTACTAAATATTATGATGCGGGTAATCGTATTTTTAATCGTGCCGTTTTTTAACAGAAGAATGGTACGCGATTTTGTTTTTGAGTATAATGGCCAGGCCCCGGAAGAAGCATATGTTTGGGCACTTCTTGATTTTGAGCGCGAACAAGGCTTAATAACTTACACTGTTTTGATGCTTATAATTGTTGCTGCTGCTGCCGTAATTTTGATGGTTTATTTGTTAAAAAAATTACTTGAAAGAGTCCCGGCTTTGCTTGCGGAAGATGGTGTTAAGCAGGAGTATATTCCACTGGACACAAACAAAAAACAGCGCAGTGTCCGGCAAAAAAACAAGCTGCGCAGAATGTACTACAAATTTTTAGCAAAATGCCGTAAAAACGGGATACAAGGTGAAAATTATTATACAAGTGAAACTTACCAACAATTAGCTGCCGAGAAGTTTGGCATGGATAACGACTTGAAAAAGCTAAGGGATATTTACTTGCCGGTAAGGTACGGCGGCAGCCCGGAAGCCCAGGCCAGTAAAGAGGATGTTGATTTTGCAAGAAAATTAGTAGGGAAATTGCGTGTGTTAAAGGATAGGTAGGCTATATATTACAGTCAAAATCTTTGCATTATATGGTAATAGTTATAAATACAGAGCCTCAGACGCAGTCACTAATTTTTGGTGCAGTCGTATCCTCATTAATTCTAAATAAAATTTTTTTTGAATTTCAGGCATCACTGAAAGGGTTCCAAAAACTTCCGGAATACTGTTGATGATATTTTCTACCATTTTAAAGTCCAGTGCATTTACAAAACGTAATACTGCTGCATTGCAATCTGGGTTTTCGCCCCGTTCTATAAAAGAAAATGGGTTGATTTGTTGCCCCTCTGTATCCGTGCCGGTGTAATTATATACACAGCGGGGGGTTTTGAAAGCATCTTCTTCCATTGCCTTTTCGTCAATCATGCGTTTTTCCATTGCTGCAATGCTTCTTTTGTTGAAAAATGCGTTACCGTTATCAAAAACTGGGGCAAGTGAAATTTCTCCGTT
>WQTQ01000101.1 GCA_009786175.1 Bacillota bacterium
CAAACCGGGCACACCATTTCTATATCTGCCATAAATTGCAAGCTGGTGACAATAATCCCGTCGCCTGTGCAATGTTCGCAGCGTGTGCCATTGGCATGGGTAAGACTGAAATCAATTGCTTCGTAGCCCTTCATTTGCGCTTCCTCTGTGGCGGCAAACAGTTTGCGGATATGGTCAAAAATACCCACATAGGTAGCGGGGTTGGACTTGCTGTTGCGCCCTATTGCAGATTGGTCTATGTTTATCACATTGTTAATCACATCGTAGCCCAGCAATAATTCATGCTTACCCGGGACAATCCTCGCCTGTTTTTTCAGCACTTCTATTTGCTTGAACAATGTTTCATGAATAAGTGTCGATTTGCCGGAACCGGACACACCTGTAACACACAAAAATATTCCAAGGGGTATGTCCACAGTTATGTTTCTCAAATTATTTTCGTGCGCGCCAACTATGGTAATGTAATCGTCACCGGGGGCACGGCGGCGTTCTGGCACTACAATGCCTTTACTCCCGGACATGTACGCGCCTGTAAGAGAATCTTTATTTTTGATAATCTGCTTACATGTTCCGGAAGCCAGAATATTCCCGCCATGGATCCCGGGCCCCGGCCCTACTTCAACAAGATAATCCGCGTTGCGCATGGTTTCCAAGTCATGCTCTATCACGATAACCGTATTGCCTATGTCCCGGAGTTTTTTCATTATGTCTATTACCTTTACGGAATCTCTGGGATGAAGCCCAATACTTGGTTCGTCCATGATGTACAACATACCCATAAGCTCACTGCTAATTTGGGTAGACATTTTAATACGCTGCATCTCGCCGCCGGAAATGGAATCGCTGCGGCGGCCAAGGTTTAAGTAGTACAGGCCCACATCTATCAAAAGCTGCAGCCTTTTTATAAGTTCATGGGCAATACTTTGAGCAACTTCCGCATTGTTGCCGGTAAACTTTATGCCGGATAAGAAATTTACCAGTTCCACCAACTGCATAGAAGATAATTCGTGAATATTTTTACCGCCTACTTTTACGGAAAGGCGTTGTTTTTTTAGACGCGCACCGCCGCAATCCGGGCAAGTTGTTTCTACCATAACATCCTTGATAAAATCCGGGTCCCAACTGCCGTCCTGCTTCCGCACCCAGCCGTTGTACCACCAGTTTAAATCGCCTATCATGCCACCCCAGCTTCTTTGCCTGCCCACCATCCAGTTATGTTTTTTTAACTCCGGCGGTTCAACCATTTCCACTTGCTCGCCATTGGTTCCATACAGCAGTATATTTCTGTGTTCTTCCTTTAGGTTGTTAAACGGCGTGTAAAGGTTAACCCCATAATGCTGCGCAACGCTGTAAATCATTACCCAGCGGTACCCTTGTTTAAAGGGCTTTTTCATAACGCTTTGGCGGAAACAGCCGTCGGCTACGCTTTTTTCCGGGTTATCAATAAGAAAGCGGGGTTCTACAACATGAGATTTGCCAATGCCGTGGCAGGTATTGCACGCGCTTCCTTCCACGTTAAAAGAAAAGTGAAATGCTTGAAGCTCGCACAAAATATAGTGATGCGCGGGGCATGAATATTTTTTGTAAAATGCTTCCGATACTTCATTTGCTACAGGGCTTAAAATTTCTGTACGTATAACAATATCGTCGTCCAGTGAAACCATTGCCGCGGATATGGTTTTGGCGATGTGTATGTGCATCCCGGGTTTTAATGTGAATGTTTCAAGTATTATTTCCATATCGTAGTGTGTGTCTTCGTCCAATTCGCGCTTTTCGGACAGGTCGAACGGTTCACCGTCAACCAGCAGCCGTTTGTAGCCTTTTTTCCTGATAACATCAAACAAGTATGCAAAATCCGTACCTGGTATTTTACTAACCGGCGCGCGAAGCTCGACAATTGTACCTGTGGGCAGAGACGAAATATGTTCGGCCATACGCGCGGCATTTACCGGCTTAAGTTGGTACCCGCACACGGGGCATTCACCAATTCCCACGGTTGCGTACAGCAATCGTAAATAATCCTGGATATCTGTTACTGTCCCAACCGTAGAGCGCGGGTTGAAATTTCCTTTTTTCTGTTCAATAGAAACAACCGGCGAAAGACCGCGGACATATTTTACATTAGGCTTTTTTACCTGATTAATACGGCCTTTTGCAAAATTAGAAATAGATTCTAAAAAACGGCGTTGCCCTTCACCGTAAATTACATCAAACACAAGTGATGACTTGCCGGAACCTGATACGCCTGTAACCACAGTTAATTTATCACGTGGGATTTCCACATCTACATTTTTAAGATTGTTTTGGTTCGCACCTATTACCTCAATTGTTTCACGAATCATTCGCTGCCTCTTTCCTCTGCAATGTATACAAATGCTACTTCTTCAACGGCTCTGCGGCTTTTTGGTGTAATACGCACCGTTTCGGTAACGCGGGCCACAACGCCCATCTCTTCTAAAAAGTCGAATATATGATACATGCCGTGGGAGTCACTTCTAAAGTGCTTTACAAGGGTTGTTACAGTGCGGACCTCACCGTCAGACATGTAATTAACAACCGGTAATTTCAATAAATCAATATTATCTTCAAGGAATTTTCTGTAAAATCTTAATGCATCCCAAATTTCTTCCCGGGTCATAGGGCCCTGCATTGGCCGCTCGTAGACGGGCTTTATCATTTCCGGGGCATATTCCATTACTTTTAGAACGGCTTCCCGGTTGGGTGGGTCACCCTTTAAAGCAAGGCACATGTTTGCGTACATATCGGCTGCTTTAAGTACCCATAGCTGCGCGTAAAGAGGGTCGTCTTTTACTGTCAGCCACTTTTCGATTTTTTCCATATCACCAATCAAGTATGTTGCCTGCTGAAAAAAGGATAATGCCATGTCGTCCTTGCCCAGTTTTTGTACACCGGCCAAAAAGTTATGCAAACTGTCATCTTTTGAATAGACAACTCGTGCCTTTGCAAACATAGAGTTCCACATTCCGCCGCCAAGGCTTCGTTCCAACCCCCGCTTAAAATCAAACTCACTTTGCAGGTTTACATTTATTATCAGGCCGTCTTCTTCTATACAGTAGCTTTTAATAGGAAGCTTCATTTCCCGTACAAGAACGTAGGTGTCCATATCGCTTTTCTCCCACACTGTATCGTTGGCAAGGCTGCCGCACAGTATTACAGCCAAAATATTGGGATCGCTTTTAATTTTGTCTACAAAGGCAGAAAGCGCGGATTCGAAACGGGAACGGATATCGGTTGAGCGAGTGTTCATATACCAAACCTTCTTTCGCTTTTTATCATTATAACATCTTAATATGACAGAATGCGTCATATTATAAATGTTGTTTGCAATAATTTTTGTATTAAAAGGGCTGTCGCGTTAGCCCGAAAACGAGACAGCCAATTTTTTAAAGCATAACCGTACATGTCAAACCCTTTCATAAACGCAGAATTTATACCCTACCCCATCGTGTTCTTGTTGTACAGGCTCTTCTACCAGCCTCCAGCCCGGCATGTCATCTACGTTTGGGAAAAATGTGTCTGCAGGCAAAACTGCGTCAATTTTCGTGATGTACGCCTTTTTGCAATAGGGCAGAAACTCCTTGTAAACTCTTGCGCCACCAATAATAAAAATATCCTCCGGGTTGTACGCGATCAAATATTCAAATAGCCCCTGCGTAGAATTACATACCGCCACGCCGGAAATAGACAGTGTCGCGTCCCCGGAAAGAACTACGTTTGTACGACCCTTTAAAGGCTTGCCACCGGGCAAAGATTTGAACGTGTTGTGCCCCATAACCACAACTTTGCCAATGGTCTTTGCCCTAAAATATTTTTGGTCATTGGGTATTCGGAAAAGCAGCCGGTTTTCGCAGCCTATTCCCCAGTCTTTTGCCACTGCAACAATTAAGTTCATGTTTTCTCCTTTAAATTGCCACCGGAATTTGCCCGCTGTACTTCTTAGACGGGTGGGGCTTGTAATCTTCCAACGTAAAATCATCTACGGTAAATTTGTAAAAATCTATAACATCGGGGTTGATTTTTAACGCAGGCGCGGGCCGCGGCTCTTTTTGTATCAGTTCCTCAATAATTGGGATATGCCTGTCGTAAATGTGGGCGTCGGCGATTACATGTATAAGCTCCCCTGCTTCCAGGCCGCTTGCCCGGGCAAACATGTGTACAAGCACGGAATATTGGCATACATTCCAGTTATTTGCAGCCAAAAAATCTTGAGAACGCTGGTTTAAAATGGCATTTAACCGCCCGTTGGTAACACCAAGGGTAAGGCTGTACGCGCAAGGGTACAGCCCCATGGCGTGTAAATCTTCGTGATTATATATGTTTGTTAAAATCCTGCGGGAAGACCGGTTGTGCTTTAGGTCGTACAAGGCGCGGTCTACCTGGTCAAATTCCCCTTCCGGGTATTTATGCTTGATGCCAAGCTGGTAGCCGTAGGCCTTGCCTATGGAACCGGTTTCGTCTGCCCACGCATCCCATATGCGTGTGTCCAGTTCGTTTACATTGTTGGACTTTTGCTGCCATATCCACAAAATTTCTTTTATGCTATTTTTGAACGATAAACGGCGTAGTGTAAGCGCAGGGAATTCCTCTGACAGGTCGTACCGGTTTACCAGGCCAAAAACCCGCACTGTATGGGCAGGTGTGCTGTCTTCCCACCTTGGGCGGACAGCCTGCCCCGCGTCGGACACCCCGGCTTGTAAAATTTGCTTGCAATTTTGTATAAATGTCAGATCTGCCTGGCTCATTGTAAAATTTCCTCTTCTTTAAGTTCTGCGAATTTTGCTTTCATGGTTGGGTTGTTACGAGTAAGGCGTTTTACGGTTAAATCTTCAAGTTTATTATTGGCAAGACGTAAATTATTATCGGAGGACAGCAAGGCTTCTTTAGTCTTTTGCAGGCGGGTAATGGCCTTGTCAATTTCTTCAACGGCTGTTTCAAACTTGCTGCGGAAAAGGTTAACGTTACGTCCAAAACCGGCTTTAAAGGTTTCCAGGTCTTCCTCAAAGTGGGTAATGTCAATATTCTGGTTACGGACCAGAGCAAGTTCAGACTTGTATTTGAGCGAGTTCATGGCCGCGTTACGCAAAACTGTAATCATTGGGATGAAAAATTGCGGGCGAATTACATACATTTTGGGGAAACGGTGGGATACATCAATAATACCGGTGTTGTACAGCTCGTTTTCCGATTCCAGCAACGACACTAAAACCGCGTATTCGCAGCCTTTCTCGTTGCGGTCTTTGTCCAGCTCCCGGAAGAAATCTTCGTTCTTTTTCTTGGTAGCCGTTTCGTCACCTTCGTTTTTCATCTCGAACATGATGGAAATTATCTCGTTGCCTTCATCGTCCGCTTCGCGGTAAATATAATCGCCCTTGCTGCCCGTTTTGATGTCGTTGTCCTTCTCGAAATACGCTTTGGGGAAGGCCGTAGCGCGGATTTGGTTAAATTGGATTTCGCAGTGCTGCTCCAGAGTTTCACCTACCATCTTGGTAGAAAGTTTGGCCTTCATGTCTTTGTAATAGGCGATCATTTCGTCCTTGGTTTTAAGCTCGGCCAGGTATTTATCTTTAAGCGAAGCCTCCAGAAGCTGCTTCTCTGTATCTTTTATCTCAAGTTTACTTGCAAGCGCGTCCCGCTCTTTTTCAACTTTGTTTACCGCCTCGGAAACAGCCAGCTGCTTTTCCGTATTCAGGGCCTGCATTTTTGATTTAAGCTCTGCAATTTGTGCGTCTTTTTGGGCAATGTCGCTTTGTAAGCTGTGCTTTATATTGGCCTCCATAAGTTTCATGGCATCGTCTTTTTTTCCAAGTTCTGCCTTTAGAGAATCCCGCTCTTTCTCAATTTTTGTCAAAGCCTCGGTAACGGCTAATTTCCTTTCCACTACAAAAGCATCGACTCTTGCTTTTAACTCGGCAATTTGTGCGTCTTTTTTTGCGGTTTCCGCTTGCAGCGCGTTTTTTGTATTTGCCTGGGCAAGCTTTACGGCATTTTCCTTGTCTGCTTCAAGCAGGGCTTGTCTCTCGTTTAAGGCTTTGGTGAATTCGCGGTCGCGGACTTGTTTTACGATATCGGCAAAGCCGGATTCGTCTACTTTGAAAACTTCATTACATTTTGGGCATTTGATTTCGTTCATGGGGTTGGTCCTTTCCTAATAATATGTATTTCTCCAACTGTTACAGCTGCAGAAGATATTTTAGCACATTTAATGATTACATCATAGACACACTTAACAAAAATCACCCCCTGATATCAGGGGGTGAAAAAATTTTCTTGACAACTGCGTTCTACGCGTGTAATATGCAAACTACAACAGTAACCCGAAAGGAAAAACAAACTATGAATGCTAAAATATCTGACTCCGAACTGGAGGTAATGCGCATCCTGTGGCGGGAAGGCCGTCCCCTATCCTTCACTGAAATCCGTACAGAGCTGGAAAGCAAAACAGGTTGGAAAAAATCCACAATTCAAACACTTGTAGTGCGCTTACGTGACAAAGGCGTAATAACCGCCCAAGAACACTACGTAACCCTGTACAGCCCCAATGTTACAGAAGAAGAATACGTACAAACCGAAGGGCAGAGTTTTTTAGACAAACTTTTTGACGGAAACGCAAAAAATCTTGTAGCCGCTTTATGCAGAAGCGGCAAACTGGGCGAAAGCGACGTTGACGAGTTGAAACAGCTTTTCAAGCTGGACTGCAATAAAACTGAAAGGTAGTGCCAAATGATAATCACAACATTTTTAAGCGCACTTGTACGCGCAATGATAATAATGTCTGCTACAGGCGGGGCAATTACATTGCTGCTGCTTGCAATTAAACCCCTTGTACGTCACCGGCTGCCAAAGGCCGCACAGTATTATTTTTGGCTTGTGGCATTAATGACGTTTATGGTGCCGTTCTCGCTGATAACTTTGCCGGAAAGGGCCGCAAATACGCCGTCTATCCACAATATGGTAGAGCGCAATGTCATTTCCATAAGCGAAGACATGCGACGGCCCGCGCCGCCTGTTTCACCGGCTGTAACCGCTGTACCAACTGTACCAAGTTCCCCGGCGGCGGCATTGCCCGCATACAGTCCTATACAGCCAGCAGAACAGCCGGTGGTAGAATCCTTTACCTCCCCTGCCCCGTTTGTGGTGGTTAGCACAGTTCTGATGTTTTTGTACCCGTGGATGGTGCTTCTAATTGTTATTTTTAACTTAGCGGGCTATGTACGGTTTGCGGCAAAGCTACGGAGCAGTTACATTCCGGTACGTGAAAACGAACAGGAACTGCTAATAAAATTATGCGCGGGCAAACGGACCCCCCAAATATACTGTAGCAGAATAGCGGCCACACCAATGCTAATTGGTATATTCCGCCCAGTAATTGTACTGCCCAACCGGGAATACACAGACACCCACCTGCACAGCATCTTACTTCACGAGCTAACCCACATGAGGCGTTTTGACATTACCGTAAAATGGCTGGCATTAGCCGCCTGCGCCGTACATTGGTTTAACCCGCTTGTATGGCTTGCCCG
>WQTQ01000102.1 GCA_009786175.1 Bacillota bacterium
ACCTTCAAGCCGCAATTGTGTGCTACCGGGTTACGAATAGGATATTTAATTTCCCATACACATGGGGGTGTCTATTTGTGGCAGGTGAGATTTTGCATCTGTCTTTTTTAATGCGCTTTCCCGGGCCTATGCCCTGTCCAATTAAAGAAGGAGTGGTACAGTATCACTGACTTAATGATCAACGAGCAGATTAGAGACCGCGAGGTACGCCTAATTGGTGACGATGGCGAGCAGCTAGGTATTATGTCCAGCCGTGACGCACAACAAATTGCGGACGAAAAGCGCCTGGACTTGGTGAAAATTTCACCAACAGCAAAGCCACCGGTCTGCAAGATCATGAACTACAGCAAGTTCAGATTTGAACAGTCAAAAAAAGAAAAAGAAGCAAGAAAAAAACAAAGAACGATTGACGTAAAGGAACTTCGATTGTCCCCAAACATTGACAAGCATGACATAGATGTCAAGTTGAAAAAAGCTATTAAATTTTTAAAAGACGGTGACAAAGTAAAAATCACAATTCGTTTCCGCGGGCGTGAACTTGGCCGGACGGAAGTTGCGCACGTGATTCTTAATGAGTTTGCACAAAATGTAAGTGAATATGGTAATGTAGAAAAGCCGCCTAAAATGGAAGCACGCTCTATGGCCATGTTTTTAGCACCAAAGCAGCAACCAGAAAAGCAAAAGGAGTAGATTATGCCAAAGTTAAAAACAAAAAAAGCAGCAGCAAAACGCTTCAAAATTACCGGCACCGGTAAATTTAAGCACAAAAAGGCAAATAAAACGCACATCCTTACCAAAAAGAGCCCAAAACGCAAAATGAATCTTCGTAAAATGGGTATGGTGGACAAAACTAACGAAGCCGCAGTAAGACAAATGATGCCTTACGCATAAACACGCACCTAAGAGGAGGACTTTTGAATGGCAAGAGTAAAAGGCGCACTAAACTCAAGAAAAAAACATAAAAGAACATTGAAATTGGCTCGCGGTTATTATGGGGCCAGAAGTAGACAGTATCGGGCCGCTAAGCAAGCAGTTATGCGCGCAATGGCTGCTGCTTTCTCGGGACGCAAGCAAACAAAACGTGAATATCGCCGTTTATGGATTACCCGTATCAACGCCGCGGCACGTATTCATGGCCTTAGTTACAGTCAATTTATGCACGGCTTGAAAAAAACCGGTATAAACATTAATCGCAAAATGTTGGCAGAAATGGCAGTAAACGATGCCTCGGCATTTGCAAAACTAGCACAGTCGGTACGTTAATCAACCGTAAGCTAAGTTTATTACGTGTAAATACAGGAACTGTATCATATTAGTATATTCAATCAATTTTTTACAAATAATATGTAAAGTCTCGTATTTAGCAGTTTTATTTTTTGCAATTAAACATTCGATATACACAAGGAGGAAAAGCTTTGAAAGCTACAGGTATTGTAAGAAGAATTGACGATCTAGGCAGAGTTGTAATCCCGAAAGAAATTCGCAGAACGTTAAGAATCCGCGAAGGTGACCCACTAGAGATTTTTACGGATCGTGAAGGTGAAATTATACTTAAAAAGTATTCACCAATCGGCGAATTGGGCACTTTCGCAAAAGAGTACGCAGAGACTCTTACAAATGCATGCGGGCACATTATTTGTATCGTAGACAGAGATCAAATAATTGCCGTTGCAGGCGGGTCTAAAAAAGAATTTTTAGACAGACGAGTATCTGAGACATTGGAAAAAATGCTTAACTTGCGTAATCCTTTCGGCGCATCCAGGACAGACTCAAACTTTGTGTCTGTTTTAGAAAATGATGATGATCCTTCGTACAGTCATCAGTTTGTTGCCCCTATCATTGCAGAGGGCGACGTAATTGGCGCAGTTGTTATTCTGTCACCGGATCATAAAATGGGTGATGTGGAAAGCAAATTAGCAGTATGTGCTGCCGCTTTTTTAGGCAAACAAATGGAAAACTAAAAAAATTGGGCGTAAGCCCTTTTTTTTATACATCACATGTGGAGGATATATGGAACTGGATAAACTTTTAAGCATCATGGATACATTACTCGGTAAAAATGGCTGTCCATGGGATAAAGAACAAACTCATGAAAGCTTGTGTGAATATATGCTGGAAGAATGCAATGAAGCAATTGATGCAATAAATCAGCAAAATATGCCCGCTTTAAAAGAAGAACTGGGCGACGTATTGCTACAAGTTGTTTTTCATGCCAAAATAGCAGAAAAAGCAGGACACTTTACTTTTAATGATGTTATCAGTACTTTGTCGTCTAAATTAGTAAATCGTCATTCACATATTTTCGGTTCAGATACCGCACAAACTGCAGAAGATGTAATACGAATTTGGAATGCAAACAAGGCAAAAGAGCGTATATAGCTGGCAAGTATCGAATAAGGAAATGGACGAAAAAATGTTGCAAATAATTAACTTTTAAAGTTTTTTAGTAAGAAATGTTGAATTTTCCTTGACAAATTCCGTAGAAGCGTTTATAAATACGTTCAGCAAGTAAGAGCCGCACATTTGGCGGCCTTATTCAAAAGGAGGATACATTATGAATAAGACGGAACTGATTGCGGCAGTTGCAGCAAAATCCGATCTAACAAAAAAAGACACAGAAAAGTTTCTGGCAGCATTTGAAGATGTAATTACCGAAGCACTTGTTGCTGATCAAAAAGTGCAATTGGTAGGCTTCCTAACAATTGATGTTGTAACCCGTGCAGAGCGCGAAGGCCGCAACCCTCAAACAGGCAAACCTATGAAAATTGCCGCATCTAAAGCTCCTCGTTTTAAAGTTGGTAAAAAACTTAAAGATGCAGTTAATGGGTAATTAATGAATTAGACCCATATCAGCCCCTCCATTACAGGTGGGGCTTTATTTTTTTCATTTCTTTTTTTCATTGCTAATTACGCTTGTCACTTTTATACAATAATGTTACAATTCAATCAAGGGCTTCCTTCCACAACATGGTAAGGAGAAAATATTATGCAGTATATAACAAATTACAAAGACGAGAGTTTTGACAAAGTACCCACATCAGTATTTGTAGATTACGAAGCATGGTTCTATGGTTGCAGGAATCAGTACCAGGTTGGCCCGGATATTATGGGCTGGTTTAACCATGTACGGGATAAAGGCGAGCTTCGCGATGTAATTTTTTTCGCAGATTTTTCCCAAGAAGCAATAAAAGACCATCCAATAAAGCTTAGAAGTATATCTACCAGTATTATTGACTGCTCTAAAGGGGATAAAACCAAGGATTATACCGACTTTATTATGCTGGACCACATATACCAGCATTTATTTAGAAGGCAGGAAATCAAGCATTTTATCCTTTTTACGGGAGATAGCCATTTTCAAAGTATTGTTGCATTTTTACGGAATTTTAACGATAAAGTTGTTGGAATTTACGCAATTGAAGGTTCGCTTAGTCCCCTACTTTCTGACGCTGCCAACTGGTATGCAAAAATTTTGCCTTCCAATGAACGTAATAATTCTTTAGAGCAAGCAATTTTGAAAAATTTATCATGGGTACAAGAAAAAAGCGACATTATAGCAACATACAGAAAAACCGTCAGTGTGGTTTCACGTAATAATCCAGAATTTTCAGAAGAGGCCGTGGACACTACACTAAGTAAAATGATTGCCTCCGGCATTATCCGTCAAGAAGAAGCGATATTGCCCAACACAGGATATTTGGTTAAAAGACTTATTTATAGCGAATCGGAAAACAGTTCCAATTTACCACAGCAAGATGAAGGTACTCAAGATGAAGATACTTCAGATGCACAACAAATATTACAATAATAACTAACCCAAACCGGAAGCCCTTAAATATTAATAATATTACAAAACCGTTATGCACCTTGCATAACGGTTATTTTTTTATTATTATGTAAATATATTTTACAAATTTCGGGGGTTCTTGATGAAAACAATGGGAAAAATAATATTTATTACATTCTTCACTGTGTTTTGCGCACTGTTTTATGTTAATGCATATGCTTCAGATATACGTCTAATTATAGATGAGCAGGAAGTTAGCGGGCTTCCGTCGCCTCCAATTATCCGGAATGACAGTGTTCTTGTACCTGCAAGGGCTGTTTTTGAGCGAATGGGCGGCACTGTCGGCTGGCATTCGGGGAACAGACAAGTTACCGTATTTCACGGTGATGATGTTTTAGTTATGACAATTGATGATAACGTAGCTATGTTAAACGGCAGCCCGGTTCTTATGCCGACGCCCCCCGTTATTATAAACGGAAGCACAATGATACCTTTACGTTTCCCTGGGGAAGCGTTTGGTTTTGGTGTCCGTTGGGACAGAGAGAGCCGTACTGCCATACTTAATTCGCCTGTTGACGAAAATACAAATTATATTCCGGATTATCCGGAAGGACCGCCATTATCACTTCCGCCTTTTGATGAATACCCTACTTCGAATCTAGAATACCATGACCCGGCAACAGACATTTACCCCAAGGATGTGCCAAGTGATGAAGAAACGGAGCAATCATGCTACAAATCGGCATACAATGGCATGGATATTACAACACTTCCTCCGGGAACCGGTTTAGAACCGGCAGAAAACGTAAATTTAGCACGTAATGTATCCTCTGCTCCAATTACTACGGTTAGCCACCCACAAACTAATATAACTCATGTTTTAACGCCATACGATGTTGACACTGCTGCTTACGTAATAGTGGCATCATCGCCCATTACCGGGGTAAGTTATCTTGTTTTGTCAGACAACAGGATTGCCATAGACATCCACAATTCTGCAAATATGATATCTGACCTTATTCCTGCACATTCATCTGTTCCTGTCAGTGCCGTGCGTACTTCACAATTTTCTACCGAACCAATGATTTCACGGGTTGTTTTTCACGTTACACAGGCCACAGAGTTTACATTGGCACTTTCCGCCAACAGAGAATCTTTAACAATAGCATTTGCGTCAAATAAGATTACTAAAGTATCTTTGCAATCAGACAGTGACTCGGACATTTTAACTATCCAAGGCAGTGTTTTGCCATCATTCCGTGTTTCAACAGAAGGCTTCCCTAACTTTTTAACTATTAACATTGACAATGCAGAAATGCTTGCAAGCGGAAGCCCTGATGCAAACGGTGCTTTTGCAACACATTTCACAACGGGCCAGCGCGATGACGATTCTTCGTATATCCGTGTGTATGTGGGGGACAATTGGCCTAACTTTAGCGTTGAACACACTAACAGTACCATAATGCTAACGCTGCACCGTGGAGTAACCGGCATAAGATACGATTCACTAAGGCGTGAACTGCATATTTCCAAAGCAACCGGCTTTACTATGGATATAGCGCAGGTACAGCATATTGATGAATATTTGCGTCTCCGCTACTCGTTGGTACTGCCAAACTCTGCGTCAGTACTTGGCCGCGGCGAGATTGGCATAATGGATGGGTTAATTAATACAGTAACCCTCCAGCAGGATACTTCCGGCAACGCACGTTTGGTATTTGACACAACACGTGTACTGGCGTTTACAATATATGAAACGCCGGAATCGTATATAATACGTGCCAATTTGCCCAGGGAAGTACATCCGTTTATTGTAGTAATTGACCCAGGGCATGGGGGCTGGAATATAGGTTCCGCACACAATGGCGTAGTTGAAAGACACTTGGCTCTTGCGCTTTCCGAAAAAGTGATACAACTTTTAGAGAATAACCCAAATATAAGGGCATATAGGACCAGATGGGACGACAGCGGTATATACAACTATAGGCGCGCAGAGTTTGCGAATGAACTTAACGCCGATCTGTTTATATCAATTCATGCCAATGCTGCAGTGCATAATACAAGGCCGGTGACGGTTAACCCTGCACCGCACGGAATTGAGACTTGGTATAATTTCGGTGAACGAGAGCGCAATAATACTGTTAATAACCGTTTTACCAGCCGTCAATTTGCAGAAATAATACAAAGGCATAAAATTGCCAGAACAGGAGCCAATTGCCGCGGAGAAAGATACGGCCCGGGGTTAATTGTGCTTCGTGAAAGCAACATGCCTTCGGTACTTCTTGAGGTAGGGTTCCTTACAAACCCGGCAGAAGCCGCAAGGTTAGCAACCACACAGCACCAGTGGCTGTTGGCCCAAGCCATTTACGATGCAATAGTTGAAGCCGCAAATACTTACCCTAGACCATAGACTGAAGTGCGGAATAATATAAACAGTCTATTTCATTCGATATATTGTTAACCTCCTGTTGCAAAGGCAGCTCTTTTAAAGTACATTTGCCATCTTGTTGATATAAACAGTCATGTGTGCAATTAATATCCATAATACCTCCTATATCAAGCGGCTACAGCGCGGATTATTTTATTAATCCGCGCTTTTATTGTGCCCTGTTTGCGAATTATTATGCAGTTAAATGGTCCAAATTTTCAAACCTGTAGCCCATTTCTTTGTACTTCGTCAAAAGTTCATCTAAGATGAGAGCGTTTGTTTTTGATGTGTTGTGTAGCAGTATTACAGCACCCGAGTGGATTCGCGGAATTAACTTGCTAAATGCCTTCTTTCTTGAAGGCTGCTTTTTTTCATCCCAATCTTCATACGCACAACTCCAGAATATTGTTTTGTATCCAAGTTCTTGAGCGTGCCTTAGGTTGCTTTCGCTGTAGATGCCTTTTGGAGGCCTGTAGTACCGCGGTATTTCACTGCCTGTTACTCGCTTGTAAAGTTCTTCCACAAGTGATAATTCTTTTGCAAACGCATCTTTATTTTTTATTTTGCTCATATCCGGGTGGGTCATTGTATGATTTGCTACTATGTGGCCTTCTGCAACCATGCGGTTTATAAGTTCCGGATTGTCTCGGATGTAATTGCCTACCAAAAAAAATGCCGCCGGAACTTCGTGTTTTTTTAGAACATCTAACATACCGGCAGTTAAATCAATTTCGTAACCTGCATCAAAAGTTAGGTACAGTACTTTTTCATCTTCCGCGCCAATAAAATATGAATCGAATTGTTTTAAATGTTCTGCTGTTGCAGGGCCGGTAGGGCGAGATCCGTCTTTGGGGAAGTGAAGCCCCCAATTTTGCCCGGCAAATACAGTGGTGGTGCATAATACGGCTGCAAGCAAAAACAGTAAGAAAAATTTACTCAATAAAATCACCTTTTGACTTGTAAAATAATTTCATCACATAATATAGATTGTCTGCCTGTGTGATTTTTATACATTTGTAAATTTTTAACTTGCTAAAAATAAATAAAATGTCTATAATAATTTTACAGAGCCTGAGATGCTCGACAACCTATTATTTTGAACCTACAGAACAAAAACGGGAGTCCTATTATTGCAAAGTTTATGCTGTGCTGTTCATTTATGTACAGAAGCAGAGGCTTTCGCTGCGGACACCCCCCTAGCCTTGGGCTAGGTGTCAAAATATAGGACCGGCATTTTGGGCCTTTCTATTTAAATGGGGCACTGCCCTCTCGCAAGCTTCGCTGAGAGTCAAACCCCAAACCCCGCCGCTCCGTAGGGAATGAATCCCTACTACGCTTCCTTCGCTTTGCTACGGGAAGCGGCGGAGCC
>WQTQ01000103.1 GCA_009786175.1 Bacillota bacterium
TTGGAGTATATTGTTACCGCCTTGGAAGACCGTCATTTCCGTCCGGCTCAGTTTAAATTGGTAAACGGGGATGTTCTTCCGCCGGGTTTGCTTTTTCCTGTGTATTTTTACACGGTAAAAATAGATGATGCCGTACGTGTACCAAGTAATGCCTTATTTTCCGGCCCCGGCGGCCTTTTTGTACACAGGATGGTAAACGGCGAGCTTGTACACACAGAAATTACAATTATTGCCCGCTCAACCACTTTGACAGCGGTAGCGGAAGGTTTGGAGGTAGGGGATGAAGTCTTTGTCAGACCGTAGATTATTTCTGCTGGGCTTTATACTGGCCCTTGCTTTAAGCGGCTGTACCGGCCTTATACAAGAGGCAGACACGCCGCTGTATGTACTTGCCGCGGAAGGTGAGCTTATGGTTGTAGACCCGGCAGATTTACAGCCGGTAGAGTTTGAACTTGCAACTGTGGGTGTGCGCGACATGATACAAACAAGGGAAATTCCTGTAACCATTACGTTCCCAAACAGTTATCACTTACATTTTGAAGCGGAAGGCCACGGAGGCCATATAGACTGGATTACATGGTACTATGGCCGTTTAGAAGGTGCGGCATTGCGTGACGGCCAGTGGATTGACGAAGGGGATTTTATAGCGGAGCTGTTATATGTAATCCCGGAATCTTTGGAAATAAACCGCGATGCCATTTTTATGGAGCGGCAAGAGTTTGAAACGGATTTTATCCTGGAGCGGAACAGACGCCAGGTAGAAGTTGAAATAAAACGCCTGGAGTTGGATTTTTCCCCGGAAAGTGATTGGGAATTAATGGCACTGCGTTTGAGGGAAGAAGAATTGGCGTATCAGCGGTTTTTGCGTGATTCCGCCCAAAGGCGAGAGGATTTAGCCGACAGATTAGAGCGGCTGGAAGAGCCTATAAAAGGGGAGCGGCTATACGCCCCCATAAGTGGTGTTCTTAGCTGGCTAAACCCGGCGTTTAACAATACGGTAACGGATTTGTTCCGCGCGCGCATTGTGCCAACCTATGGGCAGGGCCGAAGGGTTGCCACCGTTGTGGATACAGACGCAATAGTTTTTACCGCTTCCGCCCCGCCGTATGTAATGCGGTTTGGTGAGATTATGTCTGTGCGCCCATTCCAAGGGGATATGTATTTTACAATGCAAGTAGTTTCAGACCCTTTGACAAGGCCTGTTACCCGTGACGGTTTTTTTGACTTCCGGTTGGCTCCGCTTTGTATGGACGAGTTTTTTGATACATTACGGCAGCATGAAGTAACTACTTTGGAATTAAGCGGAATACATCTGCGGGCGCAGCCTGTTTTGCCGTTGGCCCTTGACGCGGTTGTTGTCCACAACAGGGCAATTACGGCAGAAGGGCCCCGCAATTATGTTTTACTGTACGAAGATGGGGCGATAAGTAAGCGTTATGTGCTTATTGGTGCAACATTGGATAATTACGTACAAATAATGGCTGGTTTAGAACCCGGCCAACGGGTGGTGGTTCAATGATTTCTTTTTTGCTAAGGAAAATATGGAAAAATAAATGGATGATGATATGCCTGCTGATAGGTAATATTTTGTTGATAGGCATAGTGTCTGCCACACCTTTGTATATAAATGCCACTATGCGGCGCATTTTGTACCAGGGCTTGCGGCAGCATCAAATTGAATACGAAATCCACCCTGCAACAATGGCACTGCGGTACAATTTTAACAACATTGCCGCCGAGTTTCGTATCCCAACATATTTGGAAACAAGGGATAACTTTGCCTTTGGCATTGTGGAAGAACTGGGCGTACCTGCCTTAATGTCTATCCGTACGGATACTATGCAGGGGTGGCATTTGTGGCCATACCCCCCAAGGGACGTAAACCCCCGTTCCAGGTCCATGAATGTAGCCGGAATATCCGGGCTAGTGGATAATGTACACATGATACATGGGCGTTTACCGGCGACAGAGTTAGTAAACGGCCACATAGTTGAGGCGATAATTTCCGAAGCAGCCATGCAGCGGCACCATATTTTGTATGACGAAATGCTGCATGTACGCAATGTAACCAGCCATGTTTCGGACGATTTATATATTCACATAGTTGGTGTGTACCGGATTGCGGAAGGTTCGGAGATGTTCTGGTCTGTGCTGAACATTACCCACATACATGAAGTTATTACGGCAGAGAACATTATTAAGCAGCGGTTTATCCCGTATTATACCGTAGAATTTCGCATAGCTACCGAGTGGGTGCATGTATTAGATTATCAAACCATGACCGCCAGGGATGTAGAGCATTATTTGACTACACTTACAAGCTTCCACCACCGTTTTGATACAGAGCGTAATGTACTGGAGTTTAGCGAAAATTTTGGTGACACTGTAAGAAGGTATTCCCAGCGGGCAGACCGTTTGGCCATAACATTGTGGGTGCTGCAAGTGCCAATTTATGTTCTGCTGGCCTTTTACATTTACATGGTAAGCCGCCAAATATTGCAGTTGGAGCAAAACGAAATTTCTGTTATTAAAAGCCGTGGCGCAAGCCGCCGCCAGATACTGGGTATTTATACACTGCAGGGCCTTTTAGTGGCCGCCATATGTTACCCAACGGGCATTGCCCTGGGCGTGGCATTATGTAATGTACTTGGCGCATCCAACGGGTTTTTAGAACTTGTGCAGCGTACCGCAATTGTTGTGGAAATAACACCGGACGTTTTGCTTTATGCGGGCTTGGCAATGTTCCTGTCTTTCCTGACAATGTTTATACCGGTAATCGGTTTTTCTGCCGTGGGTATTGTAAGCCACAAGCGCAGGAATACCGCATCGAGAAAACCGGTATGGCAGCGTTTCTTCCTGGATATTTTATGCCTGGGCATAGCCATCTACGGGCTGTATTCTTTTAGCATCCAGCGGGAAGCAATGGCTATGGCAATACGGGAAAGCCAATCTGTAGACCCACTGTTATTTTTAAGTTCGTCACTGTTTATTATGGGGCTGGGTTTATTTTTCCTACGTCTTTTCCCATACATGCTTCGTGTTTTATTTAGGCTTGGCAGGCGTTTTTGGTCCCCCGCGGCTTACGCTTCGTTAATTAAGGTAATACGCTCTTCCGGCGAAGAGCAATTTATCATGATATTTTTGCTGTTTACACTGTCTGTGGGTACATTTAGTGCCCAGGCCGCCCGTACCGTTAATTTAAACAACGACCACCATATACGGTACATGGCCGGGGCAGACTTAATTTTCCGGGAATCGTGGCGCAGCGAGATTACCGGCGGCGGTGACGGTGAAGCCAGTATCGTATTTTTTGAGCCGGATTTTGAACGTTTTACCGCGTTTGAGGAGGTTGAGTCTTTGACACGTGTGCTGCGCCAAGATGTAACCGCGCGCATTACCGTGGAAAACAGAATAGAAGACATACCGCTTATGGCCATAGAAACAGACACTTTTGGGGAAACCGTATGGTTTAGGCGTGATTTACTGCGCACCCATATAAACCATTATTTAAATGCCCTGGCCGGCCGCAGTGACGGTGTTTTACTGTCCCGTTATTTCCAAACAGATGTAGGTATGCGCCTAGGCGACGCCATCCATATTACAGACCCTCACGGCAACACAGTTAGGGTTGTGGCCGTTGGTTTTATCGATTATTGGCCAAGTTTTGCCCCAATTCAAAGGGTGGAAGTCTACGAGCAAATAACAGAACTGCGCAGGCCTATTATTGTTGCCAACTTGGGATATTTACAATCCCAAAGGGGCGTACAGCCTTACCAGGTTTGGATGCGCACCAATACGGAATCCACCCGGTTTTTTAGAGATTTTGTTGAAGAAAACCGCATTAATATTATCGAGTTTTTGGACGCAAACGCAGAGCTGATTGAAAGCCGAAGCGACCCGATACTGCAAGGCACAAACGGTGTACTGACGGTAGGCTTTATTGTAACGCTGCTTATTTGCTTTACCGGGTTTCTTATCTATTGGATACTTTCCCTGCGGTCCAGGGTTTTGC
Organism: Bacillota bacterium; assembly: GCA_009786175.1. The sequence goes on from WQTQ01000103.1 coordinate 4,013, forward strand.
AGTTTGGTATATTCCGCGCAATGGGTATGAGTATGCGTAACCTTATTGGGCTGCTTATAAACGAGCAATTTTACATCACATTTACGTCTATTGCCCTGGGTGCGTTGGTGGGTGAAATAAGCGCGCGTTTATTTGTGCCGCTTATACAAATTTCTTACACCGCGGCAGACCAGGTAATTCCGCTTATGGTTGTAAACGAAATTAGGGACTACGGTAATTTGTATACGGTTATCGGCATCATGATTGTACTTTGTTTAATTGTGTTGGCCGCATATATTTCGCGTATAAAAATTGCCCAGGCATTAAAACTTGGTGAAGACTAAAATTTAGGAGGAATAGAAATGGCAAATGAATTTAACCGGCAAACACCGGAAGGTTTTGACTGTAAAAAAGTCGGTGTAGAGTATGGCTGTCTTACGGAAGTAGAGTATTTTTCCAAAACCACAGACTCGATGCGCAAATGCTTTGTGTACACGCCGCCAAACTACAACCCGGACACGGTTTACCCGGTAATGTACTTGCTTCATGGCATAGGCGGCACCCACACGGAATGGCTTAATGGCACCCCCAACGAAATTCTTAGCAACTTAATAGCCGGTGGGGAAGCAGCTCCAATGATTGTAGTTATTCCAAATGTACGCGCCGCAAAAGACGACAGCATCCCGGAAGAAATATTTACGCCAACCCACACTGCCGCTTTTGATAATTTTATCAACGACCTGCAAAACGACCTTATGCCGTTTATAAACGCAAATTATAAAGTGTCAAATAAACGGGAGGAATGCGCAATTGCCGGGTTATCCATGGGTGGCAGGGAATCCCTTTTTATAGGAATTTCTATGCCGGAAACCTTTGGGTATATCGGTGCGTTTTCCCCTGCGCCGGGACTGCTGCCGTCTACCCGCGAAGACGACCGCATGAAACACCCGGGGATGTTAACCCCGGATAAAATGACACTTCCGGAAGAATACAAGGACAAAACATTTATATTAATTTGTAATGGCTACGAGGAAGCCATGTTTGACTACCTTGCGAAATCTTACATGGACGCGTTTAAAAGCAACGGAGTAACGCCAATTTACTACACCACAGAGGGTGGGCACGACTTCCGGGTATGGAAGAATGGGCTGTATCATTTTGCGAAAAGGATTTTTAACTAAGGAGGCCGTGTTATGTTACATGCAGTGCCAAAAGCGTCAAAAACAATTACAAAAATTGAGCGTATAAATGATGAATTAAAATTACACAGCGCGTACGGGCTTATGTGTATTGCCCCAAAAGCGGAATCTATTATAAGGGTCAGCTTTACCCGTGACCGGCAACTTCCCAACGATACAGGTTTGGGTGTTTTGTGCCATGACAATTACGCCGATTGGGTGTACGAAGAGTCGGACAGCCATGTTTTGCTTAAAACCGGTATGCTTGTTGTAGAAATTTCAAAGGAAACAGGGGCTGTCCGCTATTTAGACACTGTGGGCAAATTATTGCTGGCAGAGCGGGCAAAGGAAAGTAAAATCCTTGACGCCTTCGATTCCTATAAAGTGGATACAGACGGCGAAACAAAGGTGGAAATTATCAAAACCCCGGACGGGGAAAAGCGCGTTGTGCGCCAGGCAGATAAGGTTTTTGATAAAAAATTGTATCGCACCACCCTGCATTTAGAGTGGCAGCAAGATGAGGCGTTGTTTGGGCTTGGTCAAGCGGAAGAAGGCGTGCTTAACTTACGCGGTAGTACCCAATATCTGCATCAGGCAAACATGAAAATTGCAATTCCATTTTTAGTTTCTACAAAAGGGTATGGACTTTTGCTGGCATCAGACAGCCCGGCGATATTTAACGATAATGCTTACGGGTCATATTTATACACAGAAGCCTGCCTTATGATGGATTACTACTTTATTGCCGGAAACAATTTTGACGAAATTATCAAGGGCTACAGGTACTTGAGCGGAAAGGCTGTAATGCTTCCAAAATGGGCCTTTGGCTACATGCAATCACAAGAGCGGTACGAAACCCAGCAAGAACTGATAGACACAGTAAAAGAATACCGCCGCCGCAATATTGGTTTAAGCTGCATAATTCAGGACTGGATAACATGGCCGGATGGCCTGTGGGGGCAAAAAACCTTTGACCAAACCCGCTACCCGGACCCGGAAGGTATGATGAAAGAACTCCATGCAATGGATGCGTGTCTGCTGCTTTCCATATGGCCCCATATGGATCAAAAAAGCGATAATTACCGCGAGTTTAAAGAGCAGAACCTATTGCTGCCAATGTGGAATGTTTACGATGCCTTTAACCCCAGCGGCCGTAAGCTTTACTGGGAACAGGTAAACAGAGGGCTGTTTTCTAAGGGGGTTGACGGATGGTGGTGCGACAATAACGAACCTGTAACACCGGAGTGGACCCGTGTAGAAAAGCCCGAGCCGTCAAGCTTGTATTACGATTATGTACGGGACAGCAGCAACCATATGCCTGTGGAAAAATGTAACGCTTATGGGCTTGTACATGCGGAAGGTATTTATGAAGGCCAGCGGGGTTTGCGGGATGATAAGCGCGTTATAAATCTTACCCGCAGCGGGTATACCGGTTCTCAGCGGTATGGAACAATTTTATGGTCGGGTGACACCAGCGCAAGTTGGGATACGTTTAAGAACCAGATTGTTGCGGGCCTGAATTTCTGCGCAAGTGGTATGCCGTACTGGACACTGGATATTGGCGCGTTTTTTGTAAAACAAGGTACACCGTGGTTTTGGGCAGGTGAATACCAGGATGGTACAGACGATTTAGGTTATCGCGAGTTATACACCCGTTGGTTCCAGTACGGCGCGTTTTTGCCAATTTTTAGGGCCCACGGTACAGATGTCCGCAGGGAAGTTTGGGCTTTTGGCGAACCCGGCGAAGTTTTTTATGACGCATTGGTGGCTGCAATAGATTTACGTTATCGCTTGATGCCATACATTTATTCTCTTGCAGGAAGCTGCTGGCACAACGACGATACAATTATGCGTATGCTTGCTTTCGACTTCCCAACAGACCCTAAAGCCGTGGAAATTAAAGACCAGTATATGTTTGGCAGAAGCATAATGGTATGCCCCGTTACAGAGCCTATGTATTATTCGGCAGGTTCTAAACCGGTGGAATGCACGGAGTACACCCGCACGGTGTACTTGCCTGAAGGAACCGACTGGTACGATTTTTGGACCGGTTGCCTATTCGAAGGCGGCCAAACAGTAAGAGTCGGCGCGAGTATTAAACAAATTCCATTGCTTGTGCGGGGGGGAAGCATAATCCCCATGACAGATAATGGACAGCCGGTATTGCGTATCTACCCGGGAGAAGACGCGGAGTTTATGTATTACGAAGACGCAGGTGACGGCTACGGTTATGAAAATGGCAATTACAGCCTGACGCGCATTAACTGGCAGGAAGATACAATGGAAATTTTTTATACAACAATTCACAGCCCTGAAGGGGAGGAGAGCAAAGTGCCGGAGTTTAAGGAGGTCTTTTGCGGATAAAATGGAACAATTACTACTTGGCATTGACATAGGCACTTCTGCCTGTAAGGTTACGCTGTTTAGGCGGGACGGTACCCCTGTTGCCACAGCTTCCCAAAGTTACGAAACCAATTACCCAAAGCCCGGCTGGGCAGAGCAAAACCCGGAAAACTGGTGGGACGCTTCCTGCAAGGCCATCCGCTCCCTTTGGGGGCAGGCAGGTATAAACCCCGCCCTTGTGGCGGGGGTGGG
>WQTQ01000104.1 GCA_009786175.1 Bacillota bacterium
GAATGGAGCAGTCTGGTAGCTCGTCGGGCTCATAACCCGAAGGTCGTAGGTTCAAATCCTGCTTCCGCAATGTCAACAAAAAGCCTGTAATCATCACGATTGCAGGCTTTTATTTTTTTTGAAATTTATTTTCACAAAGGTCTTGACTCTAACCCTAGGACTAGGGTTTATAATATTATTAGGAGGTGGAGCAAATGGAAAAATACCGTGCAATCCCAGATGGGTACATGCGAATCGGTGAAATGGCAAAGAAAGCAGGAACTAATATTAACACGCTACGGTACTACGACAAAGAGGGCTTGCTGTCACCATCGTTAAGTAGTGAGGGCGGATATAGGCTTTATACCGACCAAGATATGGTCAAGTTAATTCAAATACAAACGATGAAAGAGTTAGGATTCTCTCTTACCGAAATAAAAAAATACCTTGTATCTCTTGATACCCCCGACGATATGGTTGCCATGCTTACAGAGCATGAAATTGCTATTGAAAAGAGGGTAGCAAATCTTTCCGAATCTTTGAGAGAACTAAAAGCCTTAAAAGCAGAAATCAAGCAAATGCAAACGATGGATTTTATGAAGTATATTTATATTCTCAAAAACCTGCAAATGAAGAACGAGAATTATTGGACTATTAAATATATGGATGATGACGTTCTTGAGCATTTTCGGAAACATTTTGAAGGTGACGAGGACGGTGCCAAAGCTATGTTAAAAACCATGAATAGTTTTGGCACAGAAGTGGCAGAACTTCAAAAAGAGGGAGTGTCTCCCGAAAGTGAAAGAGGGCAACGCCTTGCGAAAACTGTAATGGAGACAATGCTTGAAATTACAGATGGCAACATTGAGATAATGAACAAATTTGCTGAATCAATAGACAGAATATGCGATTTGGAGCATGAGCGCAATGAAGAATATACGCTATACAATTATGTACGGGCGGCAGTAGACGCCTATATTAAATCAGGATATGGGGGAATGAAATTTGAGTAATGAACACTTATTGCTATGCCCTGTTTGCAAGGGCAAAACCCGGACAAAAGTAAATTGGGATACTGTACTGATAAATTTCCCTTTGTTCTGCCCAAAATGTAAACAAGAAACATTGGTAAATGTGCAACAGCAAAAAATATCCGTTATCAAAGTGCCAGCCGCATAGACGCAGAGCCGATAGCTTACGAAAATATCGTAGTTATCGGCTCTTTTTATGAAACGAATGTAAAATCAAAACATATGGAGGAATTATCAATGGATGAAAAAAAATTAGTCCACATGGACACGACACATGGAGAAAATGCCGCACAAACGGCAGAAGAATCACAACTTAATAAGGAAATTACCTTTGGATTTCTTATGAAATACGCATTGCCAACCATGGTGGCATTGGTTGTTTTTAGTGGGTTTGGCTTGATAGACGGAATTTTTGCGTCACGGGGTATAAGCCCAGAGGCAATGGCGGCAATGACTGCATTTATGCCTGTTTTTGCACTTATGCCGGCTATAGGGCTGCTTTTTGCAGGCGGCGGCAGCGCGGTTATCCTTAGGAAAGTTGGCATGGGGCATAACAATGAAGCAAGACGCAATTTTTCTTCAGTTCTGTTGACTGCATTTATCTTGCTGCTGTTAGTTCCCATTTTTGTAACAATATTTCCAACCGCTTTACTAAATCTGTTGGGTGTAAATAGTGTGGATTATGCTATATATAACCTTGCGATAGCCTATTTGCGAATTGCCGCGTGGGCACTGCCGTTTATGGCAATCGGGCAAATATTCAACCAGTTTCTTATTGCAGACGGCAAACCTAATCTTAGCATGATTATAAGCGTTTTAACTTCTGTTATCGGTGTGGTAATGAACTACATCGTTATATTCGTCTTTGAATGGGGAATGGAAGGCCTTGCATGGACAACGATAGTTGGTACGGCGGCTCCTGCCTTTGTGCAGTTTTTTGTGTTTGCCAACAACAAAACCGGTGTACTACGTTTTGCACGACCCGGAATTGACATAAAAACATTTGGCAGAATTATTCTTATAGGATTGGCAGGCTTCATTCCTGCCACATTAGGGGCTTTCCTTTTCCTGCTAATGAACAGACTTGTAGCACAGAATTTAGAAATCGGTGCTTTTGGAATAGCCATTGCAGGGATAGTAATGGGGCTATTTAGTGTAATCACCCAACCTATAAACGGATATGTTCAAGGAATAGGGCCTATTATCAGCTACAATTACGGTAAAGCAGACCATGACAGACAGAAAAAACTTTTCAAATACAACTTCACAATCCTGGTGTTCATGCCTTTGCTCTTTTTGGCTGTGGGCAATATATTTGCCAACGTTCTTGTGGGAATATATGATTTCCCGGATTTTATCCACGACATGGCAGTACGGGGGCTGCGAATTAAATCTTTAACAATTATCTTTATGGGACTAAATATATTAGCAATAACACAGTTTGCCGCACTTTGTAAAGGCACAATTGCAACAATTCTATCCACATCACAAATGCTTTTGATTAACATTCCGCTATTAATAATTTTGCCACGCTTTTGGGATATAACAGGCGTATGGCTGGCAGCACCAATAACAAGCGCAACAATGATTTTTGCAACTATACCCTTGCTGTTTGGATTTGGTAGGAAGTATGGTTATCTATGAATTACAATTAATAATCCCGTCCCGCACAGCAGCCCTAAAATGTTGGCTCATATTCATAAGCCGTACCTTCAACAACTCTGTTGTAGCTAAACGCCCAACCTGCTTCCTGACGGCTTACCAGGGTAAGTACATCGCCGTTAATGGTAAATATCCAAAGCTCGTTGCGGATTACGCCTGCAGCAAGGTATCCGTGGCGGTCTATGCGCAATTCTGTACCGGTGGTAAACCAATTAAAGCTGATCATGCTGCGTGGAAAGCCCCTCTCGCCTGTTCCGTCGGCGTTAAAAATATAGATAAAACTATCGTCGTCATCCCATGTCCATGTTCCTGCGATAGGGCTTACATACACAGTGTCTGCAAATAAACTGGCGGCGTAGCTTGCGGTAACAAACACGATACCGTTCGCGTTAAATGTACCGGAAGAAGATACGGCTACTGCAGTACGGCTGCCATCCCGGCTAATTACCACAGCCAAATTATTCGCGCCGTCCCACTCTACCGTGTAGCCATGAGCGTCTGCCACAGCCCGCAGAGATACAAAATCCAGGCCGTTAAAATTCATACGCGGCACAGATGCGAAAGGCATGGCCGGAGGCGGAGGCGGTGGCAGCGGTACCAATATTGGCTCTTCAAACTGTTCTGCGAACATTTGCGCGAACAAAACTTCCAGGTCATCCATCCAGTCTTCATATGTGGGTAATGTTTCCCCATTAATTACTGCAAGTACCGTATCAAGGGCATCCATGCCCGGGGCATTGAGTATTTCGGGGATAATACCAAATTCTTCAATAGAGCGTCCGTTTGGGTCTATTGTATAACCCAAATCTATGCGGAACAGTATTCCCGTATTAGGTAGTGCTGCATAAGTATAAACCACACCGGTTACACCTGCCGTAGGCGAACCCACAACAGTGGCAAACCCGGTACCAAGGGCAAGGTTGGCCGCCATTTCCGACGCGGAAGCAGAGTCGCCGTCAACCAAAAGCCAAATATCCCCACGGAACGGTGTGCCGTCCTCTCTTGGGAAAATATCAACGGACCATACTGTTGCATAGTCCAAAAGATCAATATCTTCTTCGGCAAAAAAGGGCATGTTTCTGGCCTCTATAAACTCGGCAACAGGAAATACCCCATATAAATTACCGCCTGTCAGGCTTAGGGGCTCTTCGAATATATCAGCGGTTCTTTCGCTTGCTACATACAGCTCGAAATGGTAAAAAGAAATGACATCGTCTATAAGCATGGAAACAACATTTGTCTGGAAGGATTCAACCCACCCGCCGCCGTTTCCGCGGATATCAATAATAAGATGCTCGAAATCTTGAATTTCCTCGTAAAACGGAAACAATGTTTCGCTGTCCAGGTTAATATTATTTAAAAAACTTGCAATATGGATGTAAGCTATACGGCCGGGTTCTAAGATGTACGTAGTTATATTGTTCGGGTCCATTCCGCCGGTTACATCGCCAATATCCACATAAAAATCAAATTCTGACGGGTCTATGCCGTAAAACCACAGTACCGCCGGGGTATTGTACAAGGCGTAGCGGTGTTGATGGAAATTGTTAGCGGCGCGAATAGTTCTTTCAAGCTCTTCCCTATTAGCCCCAAATGCCACGGCTTCTTCCCATTCATCTTCCGTTATTTCAATGCCATGGTATAAAATGTGCGCCACAGCAAAAAATGTTTGTTCTATAATAAACCCTAGCTGCGGCCCCATATGGCCAAGGCTGGCAAGGTCTATATGCATGAGAAACAACGCACCAAACAGATAATCTGCCGCAATGTAAAGGGCATCGGTCTGCTCATTTTCCCATCGTTCCGGGTCCAGCAGTGACATAACAGACGGCATGGAAACATTATCATAAATAGCTTCCCGCCATATGGCAAAATAATCTGCCGCGGTTACACCCAAACGCCTGTAAATTATGTTCCGGGTTGGTGCCACATCTAATATTTTGGCAACTAAGTAATCGAAATCTGCCAGTGCAATTTCCATAGCTTCCGGGGTTAATTCAACCTCCCGTAACCCTGCCAGAATATTGATTAATTCATCACCGGCCAAAAATGATGCAAAGCTTAGGCCGCCGTGCGACTCACCCGGCTGGGCGGCAAGGGCCATTGCCGGGGTAAAAACAATTACTAAAGCCAGTACAACTGCTAAAATCTTTTTTCTCATAAAAATCCTCCCTCGGGGGTATTAGCGTGCAACTTAATAGTATACCCGAAACGGCGATATAGCAAGTTAAATAGCTGAATGTTTGAAATTTGTGCGATATTTCACGCCCTAGATATATCTGTTAATGGTTTCGTCGCACCAAATATGAGCTTCCACATATCGTTCCGGGCCGTGCGCGCCGTCATTGTTCCAGTGCTGGGGCAGCCCGTATTTATCGATGATTTTTAGTATTTCTTCGTAAGCGTGGCGGTCTTCCATGTATGAAAGGTGCCGGTTTGCGGATTAGACATTGGGCTTTGTTTCCTTGATGGTGTCAAGAACCGCTTTTACCTCGTCCATGGGCAAGTCCGATAAATTCTTAAAAGGGCCGATAGATTTATCAAAATAATGGTATAAATGCATTTTTACCGCCCTTTCTATTTTTTCTGCGCCCTAAGCTGCCCGCAAGCCGCATCAACATCGCTGCCCAAACTGCGGCGGATGGTTGTTTGTATGCGGTTTTCCTGCAGGACTTCGGCAAAGGCCGCGGCTTCTTTACGAGCCGTCCCGGAAAAGCCGCCCCGTGCTTTGTTTACGGGGATTAAATTTACATGGCAGTTTATACCCCGTAGTAGTTTAGCTAAATCCTTCGCATGAAGCGGGCTGTCGTTTACGCCTTTTGCCAAGGCGTATTCAAATGTAAGGCGGCGGTTGGTAGTTTGCACATATTTTTTGCAAGCCTGCATAAGCTCATTAAGCGGATAGCGTTTGGCTATTGGCATTAGTTTTTGGCGCACTTCATCTGTAGCCCCGTGAAGTGAGATTGCCAACGTAATTTGCAGCTTTAATTCTGCAAGTTGTAGTATTTGCGGCACAAGGCCGCAGGTTGATAATGTGATGTGCCGCTGGCCAATGTTTATGCCCTCTGGGTGGGTTATCAACCGGATAAAACGTAGTGTAGCGTCGTAATTATCCAGTGGCTCGCCGCAACCCATTAGCACAACGCCCCCTACACGTTTGCAATCCTTTGCCGCGGCATAAACTTGGGCACATATTTCCCCGGCGGTTAAGTTACGTACAAGTCCGCCTTCTGCGGAAGCGCAAAAAGTACAGCCCATCCTGCACCCAGCCTGGGTAGACACGCACACGGTACTGCCGTGGTTGTACTCCATAAGAACGGACTCGATTAGGGTGCTGTCATAGAGAGCGAACAAGTATTTTTGCGTATGGTCGTTCTTAGATGTAAGTTTTTTTTCCTCACGGACGGTGGCAATGCGGTAGCCGGTGTCTAAGCGATCACGCATGACTTTTGGCAAATTGGCCATAGTCTCGAACGACTGCACATGCTTTTGATGAAGCCAGCCCCATACCTGTTTAGCGCGGTATTGGGGCTGTTCGATTTCTTTCATGATGCTTTCAAGTTCCACAGGGGTCATTGAAAGGATGTCGGGTTTTTCTACTGTTTCCATTGGATCTCCTCGGTTGTGTCACATTTGATGGTTGGGCTTGGCGGGCGCAGGTCGTGGATATCCGCTAATTTTTTCCGCCCTTTGAAAAACGGCAGCGCGTAACCCGCCACAACAAAGCCTATGCCAAGAAACAGTGCAGAAAACGCGAATAGCAAAAGCATGTCCCCATGGTGATGCCTAAGCATTCCCGGTACCCCGGCAAAACATATAACAACGATACTTATGTTTGCCAGTTTCGCGCCAAACATTGAAACTGTAGGCACATAGGTTTTTCCGATAGATTCGGAAAATACAATAAGCGCGCCAAGTATTATTACTACCAGGGCTGTGGGAAACAGCATATCGGATGTTTGCCTCCAAAGTGTGCCCGGTATACCGGCAACTATCATACCAATTATGCCAAAGATAACCATGCTGCCCCCTATTCTTTTGGGGGAATTTTTGCTGGGTTTTCCGCCGCTGCCCGTGGTCTTGTCCGGCTCAATTACTGCCCGGGCAATGGCACTTTCGTCGGCGGTATTGGCGGTACTTTGGAATTTGTCCGCACTCACCCCATTTTTAAGCAGAAAATCCGTGGTCACTTTAAAAATTTCGCTAAGCTGCACCACATTGTCTACATCCGGGATGCTCTCCCCTACTTCCCATTTGGAAATTGCCTGGCGGGACACCGCCATCATCGCGCTTAATTGCTCTTGAGACATGCCTTGCTGCTTGCGCAGGGCCTGAATTTTTTCGCCTAATGTCATTATTTAATGACCTCCTTTTGCAGCCACAATACCGCTTTTATCGGTTGCGGTCTACCAAGCCGGGCTTGAAATTGGAAAAAAATTTCGCAACCGGCAGTTGCATTTAGCGGATTCTGGTTATCGGCCACCTAACCAAAATACTTGGACTGTGCTGCTCTGTGTCATTTATCAGCACAACAGATGTTAAATGGCCCGCAGTCATTCTCCAAAATTGATCAGGCACATAAAATTCTCCGCTATAAGCCCCTGCCTGGTTAGGATGCAATGTAAAAATTTTTATGTCGCCACTTTCATCTCTTATAAAAATCTCTTGCGGCCCCGGGGTATCGAATATGAGTTTTACGCTAAACTCTACGGTTTGGCGGCCATTATTAACAACCATAAAATTGTACGCGTATATTCAGGTACCATCTTCGGCGGTAATAAACCGCAGGTGATTGCCCGTTCCCCCAAGCGGGTAAAATGTAACCGCCGCCAACCCACTTTGTCGGCTAATTCGTGCAAAATATATCCTGTCAACAACAGAAGGTGTGATCGCGTTTGAAAATAACATAAGCCCCGCAATAATTACCGGCAGCAAACGCAGAAAAACATTAAGCCGTTGAAACCTTAGACCGTAACCGCGCCAGTACTTTATTATTCCGGCTATGCACAGGATGATAATTACAATTGGTACAAGCCCGTAGATGTAAAGTGTAGCCCCGCTTCCAAGTGAGATGCCGGGGCTTAGCCCCAACACCCCCAAAATACTATTAAAGAGCGGCTCGCCGTCCGGGGTGGTAAACCCCAAAAATATACAAGCCAATATA
>WQTQ01000105.1 GCA_009786175.1 Bacillota bacterium
TTGTTGAAAAGTCATTCACAAGGCAGCAAATTAACAATTGTGGAATGTGAAAATTTAGAAGACAGTTTGACCAAAGCAGATTTTGTGTTGCTGCAGCTTAGGCAGGGCGGTATCGACGCACGTATCGAAGACGAAAAACTTGGACGAAAATATAATTTGCCCTTTACGGAAACTATTTCTATTTGCGGGTTTGCTACATTTTTGCGCACTTATTACGAGTTTGAAAAAATTGGCACCGCAATTCTTAAACATGCCCCGGATGCTTGGATACTTAATTTTACCAACCCGGCAGGCCAGTTGTCGGAAACCCTGTATGGAATGGGCATTAAAAATGTAATTGGCGTGTGTAATGGGTTTATGGGTGCCAAGTGGGATATAGAGCATTATCTTAATATAAAAGAGGGTTCGTACTTAATGAATTGGCGGGGCCTTAACCATTTGACAATAGTGGACGGTGTTTACAACAGCGGCAGAAACCGTATTGGTGAATTGTTGGATGCCCTGCCCGAGAAGCACAACCACTTTGACAAAAGCGCGCTTAAAAGTGTGGGAGCAATACTAAACCCGTACCTTGCCCATTATCTTAACCACGGGCAGAGAGCCAAGGAACAGGGGCCGGACGACCTTAGCCTAAGAAACGCGTCAGACAAGGTTACGGACAATGTTAAAAGAGACAAGCTGCGTTCCGAGACGGTTAAGGAAATTGACGCCGTTCTATTGGAAGAGTACAAAACAGCCGATGCCGTGCCAAAAACACTTTCCAAGCGCGGCGGGTTTGGATATTCTTCTGCAGTGGTAAATATTATTAAGGCCATTTGTCTGGACGAAGGCTCTGTCCATTACGCGGTTGTAAAAAACGGCTCGTGCCTGCCAAGTTTGCCCGCCGACGCTTTTGTAGAAGTGCCGATTTTAGTAAATAACAGCGGTGCGTTCCCCATTGTGACAGAAGACTTGCCTGCTTTTATTAAATCGTTGGCAGTTTCTATTAAAGACTATGAGCGCGTTTTGATAAAAGCAGCAAAAGAGCGGGATAAAAACGGTATGATGATTTCTATGATGACTCACCCGCTTATGAATTCCTTTAAAATAGCCGGGCCTTTGCTTGAAGAGTGTTTGGAAATTAACCGGGCTTATTTACCGGAATAAAACTTTACCCCCTGATATCAGGGGGTAGCGTCAGACAGTCTGCGGTTGGAAATAAATTGTTTCTACACCGTCATAAAGATGCAATGCTTCATCGTATGTCTTAAAAATGCCGCTTCCGTACCCGGCCAGCAACGCCGCACCTGTGGCAGATGCTTCGGTTATTTTAGGTACTGCCAATGGGGCATTCATGGCGTTAGCTTTGGTTTGCAGCCAGTAATGACTGTGGCTTCCGCCGCCAACTACTTTTATTTGAAGCGGCACGGCAGAAATATCACGCAAATATTCAATTGCCCCGGCGGATTTTTCATTAATTTCCCTCAGGGCTTTTTTTAGTGTATCTTGCGCTTCGGGGTTTTGGTCAAGCTGTATGAACCTTTGCACCAAGGGCGTATCAACTGTGTCCAACTGCGGATATTTGTCTTGGATATACCTGATGCATTGGTTTTCGACAGTAATGGTGTATCGGCCCGGGTAGGTATGATTATCCATAAAGCAAAAAAAGTTTGGGTCATAAAAGTCTTTTTTAGGCGCGTTCATAAATGTTGCCATCATTTCAAAAGTACCCAATACGTTAATCACATCGCCTTCATTGGCACATCCGGCGGCAAAAGCGGCGCATAAATAGTCGTGCCCACCCGCAAAAACAGGAGTACCTGCAGGCAAGCCGCACATTTCGGCCGCTTGTAGGGTTAACCCGCCAATAAAGTCACCGCTTTGACAAACAGGCGGCAATACAGAAGCGTCAATTCCGCTTGCGTTTATAAAATCATCCCAGTCTGTTCCGTTTTGTTTATCCCTAAACGTTAATGAACTTGCTGTTGAAAGCTCCCGCCTTTTAACGCCTGTTAAGATAAAATTAATATAGTCACCTGCGGACAAAAAACTCCGTACTTTCTTGGCTTCTTCCGGCTGTTCGGCCATAAGCATGGCCAAGTCGTACCCTGCGCCTGCGCCGCCCCTTGGGTAGCCGCAGGTGTTAATAAACTTCTGTTCGTTTATGTGGGGTACAGGGTCTATATGCTTATGAATTTGGGGAAGGCGGAGTTTTTTGTCGTTCACGTCCAAATAAATACCCCCGCTTCCCACATTGGATATTGCCATGCCTTTAATTTCGCAATTCTGGGCTTTTTGTGTTACGTCTTTACATAACTGCGCCACTGCGGCGGACAGTGCGCACTGGCCCCGGTTTTCATAATGCGCGAAATTTCGCGACGGGACTTTGGAAAGTGCCAACACTCTGCCCTGCCTATCGATAATTACACTTTTGGCGTTTGTACTTCCAATATCAATACCCAATAATGCTGCTGTCACTTGAATCACATCCTCTTACTTCTGTCATTTGTTTCTTTCTACCACATTTTTATCAAAAAGTAAAATATAAATGTGAATTAAGGTGTCAAAATGCCAAAAAGTATAAATATCGTATGAAAAAATGCATAGAAATTATGTTGCAATTCAATTACTATATGGATAAATTTTGTTGCGGATTAAAGGAGTGATGGTTTGACTAATATTGCTGTTATAGGAAGCGGAAGCATGTTTTCCCCGGAACTGGTATTAGAATTGTCTAAAATTGCCGACAAGCTTGGGGCAATAACCCTGCGGTTTATAGACAACGACTCGGAACGGCAGGAAGTGGTTTCCGGCTTGTGCCGCCGTTTGCTAAAAAATGAGCCTATGGGCGAAAGTATTACAATTATCGACTGTACAACCATGGAAGAGTGTCTGACCGGTGCGGAATTTGTTTTACTGCAAATACGCCATGGCGGTATTGATTCCCGTATCGAAGATGAAAAATTGGGGAAAAAGTATAAACTCCCGTTTACAGAAACAATTTCAATTTGCGGTTTTGCCACTTTTCTACGCACGTATTACGAGTATGAAAAAATTGGCGCGGCAATAATAAAATACGCACCGGATGCCCTGGTTCTAAATTTTACAAACCCTTCTGCCCAGCTTGCAGAATCTCTTCACCAAATGGGCGTAAAAAAAGTTGTCGGCGTATGTAATGCCTTCAAAAGTACCCAAGATACAATCCGTAACCTGCTAAACGTGGAAGAAGGTTCTTACTTTATGAACTGGCGTGGACTAAACCATTTGACAATAGTAGACGGCATTTATCACGAAGGTAAAAACAGGATAGGGGAGTTACTGGAGCGTTTGCCCGACAATTATCACGGGGAATTTGAAAAGTCTATGCTTGTATCCATGGGTGCGCTTTTGAACGGATATTTCCAATATTATTTTAACCGGGAAAAGATAATTGAAAAACTGCAAAACCAGTCAAAACTGCGGTCCGAGCTGGTAAAGGAAATTGACGGTGCGTTGTTTGACGAATACAGGACCGCGAACAATGTCCCAAAAGCTCTTTCCAAAAGGGGCGGGTATGGATACGCCACAGCGGTTGTAGACATAATTCGTGCCTATTGCATAAATGAAGGCTCTGTACATTACGCCATTGTGCAAAACGGCTCTTGCCTGCCATCCCTGCCAAGTGATGCCTTTGTGGAAGTACCTGTAATTGTAAACAGCAACGGCGTTTTCCCGATTGTAACCGAAGATTTACCGGATTACGCAAAAGCCCTGGCAATTGCCATAAAAGCATACGAGCGTATCTTAATAAAAGCCGCCAAAGATAGGGATAAAAACGGTATGCTGATGGCAATGATGACGCACCCGCTGCTTAACTGCTACAGCGTGGCTAAACCTTTATTGGACGACTGTTTGGAAATTAACCGGCAATACCTGCCGGATGATTTAATACGAAACCGTTAAATTTAAGGAGGAAACATGATGAAAAACGCGAAAAGAATCGCACTGCTGTCGGTATTGGCGTTACTATTGGTATTTGCTGCCGCTTGCCGCAACGACAATGACGGCGGTACTGCCCAGCCGGACCCGGACCCAACCCCGGCACCTGAAGCCGTAACCCCCGCTCCAACCCCAGACCCTGCAACCCCTGCAGAGCCGGAGCCTGCTGATGAACCCGTGGGTGGGCTGATCCGCGACATCGGCAGAGAAATAAGAATCGTTTGCTGGTGGCAGTACATGCCAAACACAGCCGATCCGCAGCCGGACCCGGCAACAGAAGCCAACTACCTTAACGCCAGGATGTGGCGCGATAACCAAATGCGCGTAGAAGAAGCATTTAATGTAACTTTTACAAATTTGGAAATACCAAGGCCGGAAATTATGGCACCGCTTACGGCCAGTGTTTTGGCCGGTGACCCTATGGCAGAGTGGGTAATGCTTGGCAGTGAACATATGATTTCAGCCATTCAGGGCGAGCTTATGCTGTCTGCAGACCAATATGCCGCCCCGGATTCCGACATGATGACAAACCGCTTATTTGTTAGGCCGGAAGTAATTTTCCAGGATAGAATTTGGGCTTTTGGCCGTACATCATTAAACTCTCAGGGACCGGCACTTGGTGTTAACCTTGACATTATTAACGCCATTGGCGCACCCAACCCGGTAGATTTATGGGAGCGGGGCGAATGGAATTGGGATGCCTTCCGCGAAATTATGCTGCTTGCCACCCGCGATACAACAGGTGACGGTACAATGGATCAATTTGGCCTTAGCGGTAACCCGGACGCAATCACATTTAATCTTATAGCCAGCAACAATGGCCGTATGGTAAACCCCGACACAATGACATACTCTTTTGACGAGCCTAATACAATGGCGGCCTTAGAGTTGGTTTACGATATATTCAGCAACCGTTGGTGGTATTACGATGCATTGTCCGGAAACCCAATGGGCGACTGGTCTCGGGACCATAACGCGTTCTGGGATGGCCGTTCCGCATTGTTTACAACAGGTTCATGGGTATTTGAAGGCGGTAACTTCCCAACGTTCGAACATGCAGCGGTGCCTTGGCCGCAAGGGCCAAACGGCGTAGGCTATGTTGGGTTAAGAGGTTTCCCACAGGGTATGACAATTCCTACAGGCTCATATAACCCCCACGATTTATTCATGCTTTATGAAGAAATTCAAAGCTGGGCCAGAGACGATATGGATCTTATGACATTTGGTTCATATGACTATGCCCGCCGTTCATGGTTAACAGAGGGCGATGTGTATCGTGTTCTGCATGTAATCGGCAACCCGGAATTACACAAATTTGACATAGGTATGGCTATTCCTCATTATCCATGGATTGTTACAACCTTTGCCAGACATTTCTTTAACGGAACCATGACAGTGTCTCAGGCGGTGGAGGCGTATCGTCCGCCGCAGCAAGAACTGATTGATGAGATTTTTGGGAACTAAATTAACTATTATTGGCCCGGGAAACGCGTGCGCAAGCGCGCATTATTCCGGGCCAATTAAGTATAGGAGGAAGTAGGATGTTAAGAAAAATATTTTCGTTGATTCCGGTATTGTCTCTGATACTTTTATTTTTTGTACCGTTATTCGTTGCTGCCGAGTCGTCTGGGGAGGAACCGGAGGTTCTAATCCATATGATTCAAGATTTTTCGTACCCCGCCAATGCCAGCCAAAACGGTAACACAATTGCCTGGATATGGGCAGAGGCCGGTGCAGGTCCTTTTGGCCAGAATAATATATCAATAGAGACACTTGATGACGGAAACCGGGTACTTAGGGGTGACTTGGCCGGTAGAGGATACGGCAGAAACGTTGTAGGTATCTGGATTAACCCCGTAGCCGATGTTGCACGGTTTGACGAGTTTGTCTTTTGGCTGGACTTATCCGGTGCGCCAACTGCGACAGGGATAAGGGCGACCTTGGCAAGTGACGGGTACACAAATGTAACCGGGCCGTTTACGCTTATCCATGATGACGGTTCGCCCGACACTGCAGGCGTTGGTGCCTCTAACGGGGACATGATTTTGCCAACCGGGTTTACAGGCTATGTTGTAATCCCGTTCTCATCATACGGCACACCATCCTTTGGCATTCTGGCTCGCAGAGCAGAATTTAATTTCTACATTCTAGGCCCTGTGACAGGTGAACACTTTTTGCTTGATAATGTGCAGTTTAGAGGAACCGGTGACGATGATGACCCGGGTAACGGTAACGGCCCCGGCAATGGAGGCCCGGATCCCGTTGTTGATTTAACATTCAATGTTATCGCGGACAGGTCCAATCAATTATTTGAAACCAATTTCATATTCGGCGTAACCCACACACACCATAGATGGTGGGAAGGCCACCCTGCCGCAGTAGAAAGGGCAAGCCAGTTACTGGCCGATTTAAGACCCGTACACAACCAGCATATTATGGGCTGGGGCGCGCCCAATCCGTGGCCGAGCAGGGACGCGGCAATGAATTTTGGTTATTTAAGAGACAGAGTTGACCAATTTATAGAAATAAACGGCGAAGGAGCGGAAATTTGGTTTACCCTTTGCCAGGCACCGGGCTGGATGAAAGCAAGCGGCAACGACTGGAATATGGATGAAGCTCCTCTGCCGGAATATGAAGAGGACTTTGCGTATCTTGCCCGACAAATTGCAATTGCCTTCCCGGAAGTTACCGGATTCCAGGTATGGAACGAATTTAAAGGCATGTGGTGCAGTGTTTTAAACGGCTGGGATCATGTGCGCTACACCCGCTTGTATAATAAGGTGTATGCCGCAATAAGGGAAGTGCGCCCCGATGCAATAATCGGTGGGTTTTATATTGTGGTAGACGGAGACGGCTCGTTCAACGAAGGCTTTGTAGATGTAAGTAACAGAAATACCCGCGCACCATTGGACGCACGTACTACAGTCCCTCTCAGATATTTTCTTGAAAACGCCATTAATGTGGATTATCTGCTGGTAAGCCGTTGGAATGTTGACTGGCAAAACCAACTTAGGTTAAACCCCACATATGAACAAGCTATGGTGTTAACAAAGTACTTCGGTACGGTTATTGCGGATATGCTGGAAATTGCCGCCGAGTTTGGGTATTACGACATTCCTTTTGGCTGGGCAGAATTTTATGGCTCATTTAACAATACACCCGTTAACTCGCAATATATCGGTGCGCATTACGCGTCAATATATTACAACATGATAATGGGCGCACGGGGCAGAGAGCAAACCGCGCTGCTTTGGATGGAAACAGAAAATGGCGGAGGACAGAGAGGTCAAATTAACCATGCTATATTTACTCATACCAATGCTGCCGAAACAGGTGGGTTACCCACACCTCACTTTTTTGCGGTGCAAAAACTTACGAATTACTTCCCTCCGGGTACCATGCTTTACGAAGTGAAAATAACTTCTGAAGACATTGAGCCGGAAAGAATAGGCCATAAGCTTGAAGTTCTTGTCTCTGCGACACATGCATATGTAATCAATAAAACAAACTCTGACATAACCGTTGTACTCAACGGCGAAACGCTGGAATTGGCCCCGTTTGCGGTTGAGGTATTCAAAATTGGCGAAGAGCCGGTATTTGGTTTTGACATCTTTAACAACGGTAAAGGCGGCAGCCAAAGCAGGCCAAACCCGGGTCTTGCAACGGCAGGGATTATCCGTATGTGGACACAACTTGATGGTATAAATACTCCTGTGTACCTTGCGGCATCTGAAACAATCGAAGCCCTGGACCAAGACGGCAACTGCGCAGAAGAGTTTATACGCGTAGGTCGTGTATGGCAAGCCGGTACAGGCTGGCTGGATTATTTCAACTTGCTGGACGTTAACAAAGACGGCGGTTCGTGGCGGTATATTAATTTGTACAT
>WQTQ01000106.1 GCA_009786175.1 Bacillota bacterium
AGCCGACCACCGGGCTTTCCTTTTCCGACAGCGAGCGGCTTGTTCAGCTTATGCACGAGCTTGTAGACAACGGCAACACAGTTATCGTTACAGAACATGACCCGGTAGTGTTGTCCAACTGCGATTACATTATTGAAATGGGCCCCGGCGGCGGCAGTGACGGCGGGTATGTTCTGGCTGTGGGCACGCCGTTGGAATTGAAGCGGAACGAGAAATCCATAATAGGGCGGTATTTAAAATGACCAACATAAACCACAGTTTTCTGGCCCAACTGGACGACTACATCAAAGTAAAACGCTACCGGCTTGTCAACGCCGTTGTAGTCTACGAAAACGGCGAGCTAATCTTCGAACGCTACTACAATAAATTTAACGAGAACTCTACCAACCCTCTTTGCTCTACATGGAAGAGTATTTTGTCCGTTACTGTTGGCATCTGCTTAGACAAGGGTATAATAAAAAGTATCGACGAACCAATAAACCGCTACCTTCCGCAATTTGCGCAAAACATATACCCATGGCACAGGCTTATAACAATCCGTCATCTGCTGACCATGTCTTCCGGTATTCACTTTTTGGGCGGGGTACATTACCATTGTCCTATGCTGGAGCAAATGCTGCGTTCCAAAGATTGGATTGCCCACATTGCAGACGTACAAATGACCGCCGCCCCGGGTACAAAATTTGTTTACAAAGAATGGGATGTGCTTCTTCTTGCGGCCATAATCGGTAAGGCCTGCGGCAGTTTAGCATGGGACATTGCCGAAGAATATTTGTACAAACCGCTGGGCATAACTGCCCCAAAATGGTTGGCCTACCATAATGGCGGCTTAAATTATATGGGCAGCTATGAAGGGCGGGATTATGACGAGTTGTCCGCCAAAGACATGGCTAAAATAGGCCGGTTAATGCAAAACGGCGGCATCTTTGATGGGCAGCGAATAGTTTCACAGGAATATATCCGCGATTCTGTCGCGCCATCTGTAGCAAACCCCGGCTACGGCTTCCTTTGGTGGTTATCCGATAAAGGTTATCATGCAAGGGGCTTTTCCGGCCAGGAAATAAATGTATACCCAAGTAAAAACATAGTAGCGGTTGTACAGGCAACCGTTACGCCGCAAAACAAACATTATCCCGATATTTGCGAAAATATTGTTTTGTAGAAAGAGGTCAACTATGAACAGACGTGACAAACACAATTACTACCTAGACATGGCGGAATCCGTTTCACAGCGGTGTACATGTTTAAGAAAACACTACGGCGCAGTTATTGTCAAAGCCGACGAAGTAATTGCCACAGGGTATGTTGGCGCGCCGCGGGGAAGAAAAAATTGTACAGATTTGCAAAAATGTGTGCGGGAAGAAAAAAACATTGCCCGTGGCGAACGGTACGAGCTTTGCCGAAGTGTCCACGCGGAAGCGAACGCCATAATAAGTGCGCCGCGTAAGGACATGCTTGGCAGCCACATGTACCTAACAGGCATCGACCTTACCACAAACAGCTATGTAGAAAACGCCACAAGCTGCGCCATGTGCAAGCGGCTGATTATCAATGCGGGTATTTCAAAAATATTTATCCGAGACGACAAAGATAATTATCGCGTTGTTGATGTACAGGACTGGATAGACAACGACGATTCCCTAGAGGGGAAATTTGGGTATTGACAAGCATGAATTGTTGTGGCATAATCCACAAAATTAAATAAGCAAACCGTTGACGCAGAGATAAAAACAATGTATGCGCTTACAGAGAGTTCGGACGCGGGTGAGTTTTTCTTCCCTAGGCTGGGAGCCGAATAGTTGTAGCAATTTTGTTGTGAATAACAAAATTGACTACGTGCGTATTGTTAAATGGACTGCCGAGGGCATGGTCAAAGGCTGGAAATTTCGCCGAGTATTCCATGACGTAACGCATACGTTAGTTGCGGAGGGATATGTTTGTATCCCTGCAAAGAGTACGGGTTTCCCGTAAATCAAGGTGGCACCGCGGATATTGCATATTCGTCCTTGATAAAGTCGAAAGGCTTTGTCAAGGATTTTTTTATTCCTACAAAGCCCAATTAAAAGGAGGCAATAAAATGAGCAACGACAACAATGGAATGTTTGGCCAATTTGGTGGGCAGCACATCCCCCAGGCCCTAATGGGCACAGTAAAAGAGCTTGAAAAAGAGTATGAGTTTTACAAGAATGACCCACAGTTCCAGCAAGAGTTTTTGGATCTGCTGAAAAACTGCGCGGGGCGTCCGTCGATGTTGTACTTCGCGAAAAAAATGACTAACGACCTTGGCGGCGCGAAAATTTATTTAAAAAGGGAAGATTTGAACCACACAGGTTCTCACAAAATAAACAACGTGCTGGGTCAGGCCCTTCTTGCCAAAAAAATGGGTAAGAAACGCTTAATTGCAGAGACAGGCGCGGGCCAGCATGGCGTAGCAACCGCAATGGCCGCCGCGCTTATGGACATGGAATGCGAAATTTATATGGGTAAAGAAGATGTGGAAAGACAGGCGTTAAATGTCTTCCGTATGGAGCTGCTTGGCGCGAAAGTTCATCCGGTAACTAGGGGCACCATGACCTTAAGCGATGCTGTAGATGAAACATTGGAAGAATGGGTCAAGCGGCACGACGACACTTATTATCTTCTGGGGTCGGCAGTAGGGCCTCATCCGTTCCCAACAATGGTGCGGGATTTTCAAAAGATAATCGGGCAGGAAATTAAGCAGCAAATGCTGCAGGCAGAGGGACGGCTGCCCGACGCGGTACTTGCCTGTGTAGGCGGCGGCAGTAACGCCATAGGCGCGTTTTATGAATTTATCCAAGATGACGGCGTACAGCTTATTGGCTGCGAAGCAGCAGGCCTTGGCGTGGATACCCCTAAAAATGCCGCAACAATGACCATCGGCAAAGTGGGAACTTTCCACGGTATGAAAACTTATTTCTGCCAGGACGACAACGGCGATTTAGCACCTGTGTACTCTATTTCTGCCGGGCTGGATTACCCGGGCATTGGCCCGGAACACGCCTATTTGAAGGATCTACAACGGGCACAGTATGTACCGGTTACAGACGCGGAAGCCGTGGATGCCTTCGAATATCTGTCCCGCATGGAAGGGATTATCCCCGCAATAGAAAGTGCTCACGCCGTAGCCTACGCCAGAAAACTCGCGCCTACAATGGAAAAAGACCGGATAATTGTTGTTAACTTATCCGGCCGCGGCGACAAAGACGTGGCGTCTATCGCTAAATTTAAAGGCATAAATCTGTACGAGTAATATTTTTGCAATCATTAAACCCCGC
Organism: Bacillota bacterium; assembly: GCA_009786175.1. The sequence continues at coordinate 3,297 of WQTQ01000106.1, forward strand.
AAATTTTTTTAGGCGCGTTGTTATCAATGCGTCTAATTTTTTTGTTTGTTTAATACCGTCTTCGTACCAAGTATTTTTTACCACAAGAGTATCTGTTTTCCTGTCCCGCACCGGTTCTACACGGCCTATGAAACTGTCGCCGTAAAGGACGGGCAGCACATACACGCCATATTTACGCTTATTTGGTGGCGTGTAAATTTCCCATGTGTATTCGAAATTAAACAATGCTTTAATCAGCGGCTTGTCCCACATAAACGGGTCCAGCGGCGCGATAAACTCGCAGCGGGGTTTAAGCTTGGAATTTTCCAACACTCTTTCAATAAGCGGCATATCCTTTGTGCAGAAATACAGCTTACTTTTTAAGCCTTCTACGGTTACCTCGGTTATCTGCCCCTCTTCAAGCAATTGAGCAAATATTTTATTACGAATATCTGCCGTCAACCCCCAAATATTAAGCCACGCGCCGGATGCCCGGTTCCAAATTAGGCCGACGGCTTCAATCCTGCGAAAAATGCACCACTTCATGTGTTCATAGTCGTCGGGCAGGGGATTTGGGGCATTTAGTATGTCTGTGGGAACGTGCCGCTCTGCAAGGTCGTAATAACGCCGTGCGCCTTTTTTGTGGTGGACAATCAAATCCCCGCCGGAATACATTTGTTCCAACACAGACCGGGAAAGTTTACCGCCGGAACTCCAGTTTATGGCAGACCACCATTTTGTATTGCCTTCCAGCTTAAAATCGTCAGAACATATTGCGCCGTGTTCTTCAATGTAGGAGCGGACAGGCTGTATGTGCTGCATAATCTCCGGGTGATGGTCCAGGTTCTCTCTTGCCGCTTGGCGGAACCGTTCAAAATATGGCCAAAATTCTATGGGGATAATGGAAAGCTGCTTGTCCGGGTAGTCAAACAGTAACCTGTCTTTGTACAGCAAATCGTACAACATGGTTTTCTTGAACCCCTTCACACGGGCTTGCAGTGTAATTTCCGCGTTTTTGCCGCACAGGTCGATGGGGTCGAACTGGATGCACCCGGCCCGGCGGATATAATCCAGCGCGCCCTGCTTGCCGCTGACAATATAGTCGTCCAGCAACCCTTGTTTTAGCAGCATAAATTGGCGGGCCTGGCGGTTTGTTAAGGTAATCATAAGACGTCACTCATTTCTATATACAGCCGGTTATTATTTTCGTTGGTGATAAGTCGGCTGTTTTTTATACTCTCGTAATCCTGCAGCCTGGACAGGCAATTCTTCACCGCAGACAATTTTACGGGGCCTAAAATTTTATCGTCTTCCGTATTCATTGCCAGGCCCTGTTTTATGGCGGAGATCATTTCGTCCTTTTGCCTTGTTATTTCCCGTTCCGCTATTTCATATGGCAGCTCCGAAAGGCACAGCCAGTAGTACCATGTGTAATACCTGGTGTAATCTCTGCCATAGTATTTGGAACTTTTTCTCTTGCCTGCGTGCATGATGTAGGAGTTTACTAAATTTGAAAGCCAGAACTCATTTGTGGGTGCGGTTGCCGATAAAAAGCGCAGTGAGACAAGACCTGCGTCGTAACATTCCCCTGTGCCGCAGCCACGGTTACCGAAACAGGTATTCTTCAGGCGTCTGTGCGCTTGATTCGTCATGTCTTGCACGTTTGGGTTACCGGGCGCGAACAGGTTTAACAGCCGGAGAATTTCCAACTCGTAATTGTTCATGGAAAGTATTTGTGTTTTGGGGTTTTGGTTAAAAATTGTGACAAGCTTTTTGCCGTGGGGCAGTACGTACAGGTACGGATACATGTCCCGCTCGCGGCCGGTAAATTTAAACCGCCGCTTAGCTTGCTCCGGTGTGCTTTTGGCCGCAAGCAGTTTGTTTGTAATGGTAGATTTATGGTCGTTTGTTAATTCGCCGCCTTTAATAAGGTAGTGGTTGGTTTTGATCATAAGAGTGTGAGCTTGGTTCATGGGGTTAGTCCTTTCGTATGTAGTATATGTACTTATGAAGTATACCACAAAATTCTCCAAATCGTACATACATTCTATATTTATTTTTGCGGCCCATACTTCAACATGATATAATTAGCGACACAACAAACATTGGAGCGAACATAAATGAACGAACCTGTAAATTTCCGCGACCTTGGCGGCCTTGTTGGGGCCGGGGGCAAAAAAATAAAGCCGAAACGGCTATTGCGTTCAGCCGAGTTAATCGACTGTATGCCGCAAGGTTATGGCATTACGCAAATAATCGACTTGCGCACAGCAAAAGAAGCTAAAAAAAATCCGGCTATATTCGGCCAAGGGGTTAATTATGTCCGGGTTACAATTGAAACAGGCAGTTTTAAAGGGCATAAAATTGGCAGCTTGATTATGCGCGGCAAAGTAAATGAGTGCCACACTTGTTTATTGGACATCAATAAAACATTTGTAACTTTTGAACCTGCCCGTAACAGCTTTGCCAACTTTATTATCGCGTGCGCCAACAATAACCATGGCGCAACCCTTTTTTACTGCAGGGCAGGAAAAGACAGGACCGGTTTTGCAGCGGCTCTTCTTTTGAAACTACTTGGGGTGTCGGATGCGGATATAATGGCAGATTACCTAAAAACAAATGAGCTCCGCACAGAAGCTAACAAATTGTTCATAAAACATTACCGCCGCAGAGGGCTTTTATTTAAAAAGCAGCAAGAAGCCCTTGGGGTTATTTTGGGGGCAAAGCCCGAGTATTTACAGGCGGCGTTTGATGCAATAAATGAGGCATTCGGCAGTTTTGAACAATTCATAGCCAAGGGTCTTGGTGTCAACTGTCAAGTTGTAGAGCAGCTTCGGCAGTTGTACTTGGAGTAACCTTCTTGCCCAGCTTAAGGGCCAAAAACATCCCTATAGTAAATGTAATTACTCCGGTGATTATTATCAGCGGATTCAGCCTATCATAACTTTGCAGCGCGCTTGTATCTGTAAACAGGATGAAAATGGTGCCAACAACAAGCCCAAGTATCAAAAAGTACATCAGATTAAAGTGAGTTTTCAGCAGAATGGCGATAAGTTTGGACATAAGAATCCCGCCTAAGATAACGCCGCCAACCATTGGCAGTGCAACCCGCAATATTGGCATAAGCAATTCCGGCGAAGGGGAAAGAAGAAATTCACGCACTAAGTTAATTATATGAATAACTGCAGGGTAAAGCCCAAGCATAATTAAAACCATAGAGCCGCTTACGCCGGGTATGACCATAACCGCAGCCGCAACAGCCCCGCCTATAAAGAAAAATACTATAGGCGCATTTACCGCGTCTGCAGATGTTGGGGACGCAGGCGTAAGCACTGCCATTAAAATAATAACCGCAGCCGCCAGCAATGCCGCCACATAGTAGGCGGCTTTTTTCTTGCCGCCCTTTGTTGCCTGGCTGTATAAAAACGGCGTTGTCCCCGCCATAAGTCCCGCGATAAATGTCATTGTGGGGAAGGGTACCCGTTCAATAAGAAAGCCGATTGCCGAACCAAAGGCGAAAACCCCAACCAATGCGCCAACAGTAAATGGAACAAGCACATTAAACGCCGCAGCAAATTTGCGGGAAAATAATTGGTTGGCCGCCGTTATAAGCCTGTCGTAAACACGAAAAATAACAGCCAACGTAGCACCGCTTATGCCGGGCATAATATTTGCGGCACCCACTGCCATGCCTTGTAAGGCCAAAATCAGATATTTCAATTTATCACGTCCCTGCTAAATGAGATTCATCATTAACGGTAACAACCGTATACTTGCGCAAATCCCCGTCTTTTTGGCAATTTACAATGCTTAGCCCCACATTTGACATGTGAAAACTCATTCGATGCTGCAGGGGAATATGCAATAGTTTACACAACAGCCGGTTAATCCATGCGCCATGGCTTACAATTAGTGTATCCGTCGTTTCTTTTTTGCAAATTGCGTCAAAGGCGGCCCATGCCCGCTGCTGCAGCTCGTAATTAGACTCCACACCCAGGCCAATTTGTACATCGTGGTTTTCTTCCCATATGGCAAATTTTTCGCCGTATTTTGCTAAAACTTCAACTGTGGTGTGACCTTCCCATTCGCCCAGGCGTATTTCCTCCAGCTCTTTTTCGTAAGCGATAGAAAGGCCAAACTTACCTGCTACAGCCTGGGCTGTTACTGCCGCCCGCTGCAATGGGCTGGAATAAATTTTTTGTATGGGATAGATGGTCATTTTCTCTGCCAGTTTTGCCGCTTGGGCCAGTCCGTCTTCATTAAGCGGGATGTCTGTTGTGCCCTGCCAGCGTTGTTCCGCGTTCCATGCGGTTTGCCCGTGACGGGCCAAGTATATTTTCACGGCTTATCCTCCAAAAATGCTAAAGTCTACAAGGCCGAGTATTAATGCCACAACGGCAAGCACGGCCAAGTGTAATGGGTAAAAAGTTTTGCTACCCCCTGATATCACGTTATGGATGTGATATCAGGGGGTGGGGTTTTTCACTCACATGTATTCACCCCGTTGTAAAATTTACACGCTACTTTACTATAGACTATTAAGCCGCAAAATGGAATAGTAAAACACATAAGACGCACGACAAACGCATGAAAAAATTTCAGAAAAATGTTAAACTCATCATCGAGGTGATGAGCAATGAACAATATCCTACAATGGCTTGACTTGGCAATAGAT
>WQTQ01000107.1 GCA_009786175.1 Bacillota bacterium
AAGAAGTCCTTAAAGTAGCGGTTGAAGGCACACGGACATTTATCACAAGAACAGTAGATGGGCTTCAAAACAGGTCAAAATACTACAACAAGAACCAGAACACAGGCGAATGGGAAGAAACCGTTTATGCCAGAAAAGTAAGCGAAAATGATGTTCCGCCCGAAATTTTGGCAAAAGTACGCAACACCCAAATCAACATTGAAATTCAAACAACTGAAGAACTGAAATTAGCAATTAGTGCTTAGGAGGTGATGGCTATTCCATTTATAAGTATTGCATTAAAGACATTAGCTGTCTCCGGCCTAAAGCTCGCAATAGAGCCTCTTGTTGAAAAGGCAAAGACAGCAGCTCAAAACGCTGCCCAAGATACTGTTATGGATATGGCTTCCGGCAAGCGGAGTATAGAAGAATGGGCAGAGATTATAACCGAAAGCGTTGATAAAGTTAAAGAGCGTATATTAAGCGAGGGAGAACTAAGCTATGTAGGGGGTAAACTAAAGTTTACCCTCAAAGACGCTAATAACATTATCGTTTACTTTGAGCTCTATTTTCTGGATGAGGCTAAAGAATGGCACAAGGCTGATGCGGATACCTTTATACCGTCCTTTATGTTTACGGAGGGTGCTATGGAGGAGTTACGTGTTAATAACGAAGTATCCTATGAATTGGAGTGACAAATATGGGTTCTGTGCTTACGGCTATTGTTGTATTTGTCACCTTCATTGTGATATTTGCTCCCGTTGCTAATCTCTTTGCAGTGCATCCCAGGATAGCGATTTTAGTTCATGCAGCAATTGCGATATGGTGTCTAATTTCATGGGGATCAACACTAGAAGTAATTGTGTTGTTTCTGGTATTAGCAGATTGCTTAAATGACATACGAGTTATTGCGAAATATAAATTGTCGGCAAATCAAGAATATGTTGGTGCTAAAGATAATGTACTTGTTGGCAAAGGTTTTGTATGTGGTGCATCTGTGGCAGTTGCCGCGTCATTAATGTGGTGGTATGGACTTGGAAACTTCCACACGTTGTTGTTTTGGGCTGTGGCTCCGCGTGTTATTTATCTTATAGCTGATGTCTATTCTAATATCATCATTTTTCCAAAAGTAAAGAGGATGTTGTCAGAGGATACCATACAGTTTTATTTAATTGAGGGACATGGTATTCATAGATTTCTGTTTCGGATTAAAGAAAGCTATTTGCATATGTTGTCACGTACCGGAAAAACTGTTTCAAATGCGGATATTATTATTACGGCAATGAGAAAAGGGCGAAATAAAACCGATAACTCCAAACACGAAGAGAAAAGCAAACGCTCGGAGACCCGCACTAAGCTCGAAGCATTTGAAAACAGAGTATCCTCTACTTTTGAAAATGAAATATCCTGTATATCTCAAAAAGGCTTTGAAGCATTTCGCAATGAAGCAGAGAGCAGATTACGCCAATGCAGCAAGATTAGTCCCCATGAGTTTATAAAATTCAAGTTTCCCGAAAAGAGCGATGAATGGCTACCAATGGGGGTTGAGTTTTTCGTAATAAAGGCATTTGCCCCTCTGGTAGAAAACGGCAGAATAATAGATGATGATATAAGTGATGATATTCTGGAACATCATGCATATAGCCATACGGAGAGCAATGTGCCAATAAAACGTACTATTGCAAATCAAAACCCTCTATTGGCATTGGATGACGATGATGATATTATTATTGAATATCCCACAGTCGAAGTTGATCAAAGTGTAGTGGTGTAGAAAAACTGCCAACTGAGGTCATTAGTAAAATTGTTTTGCCACAAGGTACTATACCTTTAGTGCTGAAGCGAAAGCCTAGGAATTTAATCCTATTAAAAGAGTCTCTAACAACGAAGGTGTTGCAAAAAAGAGTTTCTGGGGGTTATTCACCTAGGCTTCTTCTTTTCAGCTTTTGCATCATAATAACTTGAAAGCGGCTTAATAAGGCCCCAAAATACATTTTAAGGAGTGGAGCTATGAAACTATGTAATGCGGAAATTATGAAAAAGGTCAAATTGCTTGAACAAAACAAAAGTGATACTTTGGCAGAAGAGCGAAGAATAAACCAAGTCACATATCAAACGGAAAGTGATAAAATTGACTTCGGCTATAGCTTCGCAGAAACACGGAAAAAAGTTGAAGGCATTGACAGTGAAATACGAAAGTTAAAGCGATTGTTGAATTACTCCAACGCAACGACGGTAGTAGAAGAATTTGATATGACCCTTGGTGAGTGCCTGGTATACATGGCGCAACTCAACAATGAGCTTGGAATTTTAGAACCTTTAGCAAGAAAAGAGCCGCTTACAAGGTCATCCACTTACAATGGCGTAATTGAGTACACCGTATTGAATTACGACAAGGCAGAGTGCCAGGCAAGGCTACAATGGATAAAAGATACGTTGTCTGGCTTGCAAATTGCTATTGACAGGACGAATTTAACAAACATGATAGACATAGGATAGCGGAGTCTGTCCCGTATAATTCACAATTACACTCCAAGGACCAGTAGCAGCTTTGGTAGCGCGAAGCTGGGGACCCGCATCAGATGGGTTAATATCTGATAAGGTTAGTGTTTATTGCTTATGGTCAGGACTTATCAGATTATGGTTTGTAGGGTATTGTTTAAGGTTATGTTATAACGCATAATATGAAATAAGTTTAATTGTGGATTGTAGAAAACTTGCATTATGCGTGGCCAAAGTATCGGGTTATAGGCTACTGCGTTTAAATAAAATTCTAAAAATCATAAATACAGAGGGAGATGATGCCTGTGAAACTATCAGAAGCTCTAATAGAAAGAGCGGAAATTCAAAAGAAAAACGGCCAGCTAATGAACCGCATAAAAAGCAACACCAAGGTTCAGGAAGGTGATTCACCGTCAGAAAAACCGGAGGAACTGATTGCCGAATACGAGAAAAACATGGAGCGTTTTCTGGAGTTGGTCAAACGAATAAACCAGACAAATAGCAAAACAGCATTTGACGAAAATTCGAGCATTGCCGATGCTATTGCATACAGGGATTTCCTAGGTGCAAAAATCGGTTCATACCGGGACATTTACGAATCGGCTACAATCAATAGGGACAGATACAACCGCAACGAAATCAAATTTGTGCGCTGTATTGACTCTAAGGAACTTCAAAGCAAAATTGACCGCCTCTCCAAAGAATACCGTGAACTTGATACAAAGCTTCAAGGTTTGAATTGGATGGTTGATTTGCTATAAACAGTCGGTAGAAGAATAAAATGCGTGGCGAAAACCGCAGAGGGTTATCTCTGACTCGAATTGCAGGCAGCGGGCTCCGCTTGTACAAAATAAAAGTGGTAGTCAAACTGTTACAAGAGTACAAAAAAAGCCAACGGATGCTGGTAACTATTGCGTAATGTTAAAACCAACGCCGGTTTTATTCTTCGAGGGTGGGTTTGGGGACTGTTACAAATGCGCGAACTTGATTGTTTGGAAACTTTTGACGAATGATGAAATCAAGGGTTTGCCTGCCGTGATAGGGTAGGCAGACCCTGTTTTTCTTAGTGGACTGTAACGACTTAGATGTGCTGGTTATGATTGTGATTGGTTGGTGAAAGGGGATGAATGATACCAAGGTTCAGTAAGTTGAAGAAGAGGGTAGAAGCACTCTTCGCTCCGGGCTTGGATATGAAGGTCTATTGTACCGTGTATCATGTGCAGTTGGAAAATGTACGCATAACCCCTGCAACAAAAGACGATATATGGTTTTCATGAATATGCTTTTCCAACCGGTTACGCTTTGTAATCGGGTCGAATAATCATAAGCTAAGAGGAGGCACCAATGGAAGAAATTATTGCGAATATTGATGATACAGTGGATATTGTCAAAATAATCAAGCCCATTTACAATTTTAAAGCGGCGGAATAGCCGCAGACAACACAGATTAGGAGTTTTATATGACCCTACCCGTAAGCGTAAACCAAACAGGGCTACTCGAAGTTTTACTAAACGTAGCATTAACTCGCCCGGTATTCATCTGGGGCGCACCCGGTATTGGCAAGTCTTCCATAGTAGAAAAATTTGCACATTCCTTGGACTTGCCATGTGTTTCCCTTTTAGGAAGCCAGCTTGCCCCGGAAGATATTATTGGCGTACCGCAAATTATTGAAGGTAAAAGCGTATTCTGCCCACCTAGGATAATTGCCCGTGACGAGCCATATTGTCTATTCCTTGATGAGCTAAACGCCTGTTCTCAAGAGGTACAAAAGGCATTCTACAGCCTTATTCATGACAGACGCATTGGAGAGTATCATCTGCCGGAAGGCTCAATAATCATTGGCGCAGGCAACCGAGCGCAGGACAATGCCATTGTAAAGCCAATGTCTTCTGCACTTATCAATCGCATGTTCCATGTGGAGTTAATTGCATCGAGTAGAGATTGGCTAGACTGGGCCGCGGAGAACGGCATTCATCCATATATAATCGAATATATAGGTTTGCGCCCGGATCACCTCTGGAAGCAGCCACCAAAAACGGAAGAACCATTCTCAACTCCTCGCTCATGGCATATATTGTCTGATGCAATCCACAGCTATGGACAGGATATTACAGATAAGCAAATGGAAACTCTAGCTTCAGGCTGCTTATCACCGCATCACTCAACTCAGTTTCGTGCATTTGTTAAGCAGATACGTAATCGCTACGCACTTTCAGCTATCATAAACGGCGACCAAAAATGGCCGGATGCCCCAGAAGATAGAGATGCACTATACTTCCTTGCTCAAAGTTTTCGCGCCCAACTTATTAAAGAGCTTCCACTAGAGAAAAATAAAATTTCCGGTGCGGTGCAGGATTTAGCATTTAAGGCAAAAGGTTTGATACGCGACTTAGCAAACATAAGTATTGAAATTGCACAAATGACAGTATCCGCAGACGGCGACAGTGTTCTGCCGGATTGGTTTATGGTTGAAATTGTGCGGGACTTGCCGCGATTAGCGATGAAGAAATAATTCGCACCGGAGGGTATAATGCCAAAAACAAGAAGCAAGCAAAAAGAAGCCACCGATATAGCAACAAAAAATTTCGATGCAGGGTATAACATAGTCAGTAGCAACCCGATATTTAGTCCTTTGCTTAAAAAAGCTTCTGTAGTCCGGGGCAAAAACAGTATCTATCGCAAAGACGGTCTGACTCTTGTAACAAATGAAGGTACTATATTTTGCAACCCAACCTGCCGCGCAGAACCCTGGGAGTGGGCGCGAGCAATCGCCCACTCCCTGCTGCATTTAGCATTGGGGCATTTTCAAAAGAAGGAACGCCCTACAGACTGGAATATTGCTTGTGACTATGTTGTTGAAAAATTCCTGTCAGATTTTAACTTCGGCAGGCCCATTTATCAGAGTACAACCCCAGTGGGGTTTTCAGATGAAGAAAAGCTATATAGGCACCTTAGCGAAATTCGTGACAAATCCCAATTTGTAGGCTATGGCACATCAGGAGTTGATGTGCCAGACATGCTCTTTGGATACAACGAACGGCATTACAATAAGTGGAATAAACCGCCCGAATGGTCAAAAATATTTGCAATTGGCCTATCCGATGCTGTACGGCAAGCTGTAAATAAAGCATCCGGCGAGGATGATAATATAGATAGTGACCGTTCGGAAAACACAACGGCTCACCAGGCAAAACGCTGGTTCATTTCAAGTTATCCACTGCTTGGTGCAATAGCCGCCAATTTCAAAGTTATTTACGACCAACATATATGCGAGCGCATGGATATAAGCGTAGCTGCCGTTTCTATTTCCATGGCAGAAATTTATATCAATCCGAAAAAATATCTCAACCAAGCTGAAATGCGTTTTGTAATGGCTCATGAATTTTTACACGCTGCGCTACGACATGATGTGCGACAAGAATGGCGCGACCCTTATCTATGGAATGTAGCTTGCGATTTTATTATCAACCAGTGGCTTACAGAAATGGAACTTGGCGAACGCCCGGAAGGTTGCTTGCATGATGAGCAATTTAAGGGCATGAGTGCAGAAGCAATATACGATCGTATAGCCAACGACATGCGTATGTACAGAAAACTTGCAACACTGCGGGGTGTTGGGCTTGGTGATATGCTGCCGGCCCCCGCTTTCAATAATGGAAAAAACTCTGCCACAGATTTAGACGATTTTTATCGCCGTGCTTTGCGGCAGGGGCTAACTTACCATCAAGACCAAGATAGAGGGTACCTGCCTGCCGGTCTGGTAGAAGAAATTAGAGCATTGGCACATCCGCCTATTCCATGGGATGTGGAACTTGCGCGATGGTTTGATGACCATTTTACTCCCATAGAGAAAAAACGCAGTTATGCAAGACCCAGCAGACGGCAATCTTCCACTCCGGATATACCGCGTCCCAATTGGGTGATTTCACAAGCATCATTGGATGGTCGTACCTTTGGTGTGGTGCTGGATACGTCCGGTTCGATGGATCGTTCTCTCTTGGCTACGGCGTTAGGTGCTATTGCAAGCTACAGTGCATCAAAAGATGTTCCTGCTGCCAGGGTTGTCTTCTGCGATGCGGCAGCCCATGATGCAGGATATATGAAACCGGAAGACATAGCCGGGATTGTAAAAGTAAGAGGCCGCGGCGGAACGGTTTTGCAACCCGGAATAGATTTGCTTAGAAGTACAGAAGATTTCCCCAAAGACGCACCTATTTTGATTATTACAGACGCTGAATGTGATGCAGTTATATTGTATGGTAGAGAACACGCGTTTCTGGTACCGCATAGTGCAAGATTACCATTTGTACCGAAGGGGAAGGTTTTTAGAATGAGGTAGATTATGAATACAGTATGCTCAGGAGTATGTTTATGCACTTAAAGAAATATTAGGAGCCTTAACCGGCTCCTTTTCTTATTAAATCGTATATGGAGGCTTAATACATATATATTCTAATTATGTAGGAAATAAAAAATATTACGGAAGGGAGAATGGTATCATGACCTGCATAAAGCTCGTGGAAATTTTGGTAATGGGTGCTACTGTAGTGCTGATGGCGGCCAAATACATCTTAAAATTTTTAGATTATGTTGGCAAGTTGCAAACGAAGTCCGCCTTTTACGCAATATAACAAATGTACAAGTGAAAGGGTTTCCGTTAAAGAGGCTCTTTTTTAATGCAAAAAATGAAAGGAGAAAAATTATGCCTGCAGCAGTTGAATCAATGTTTTATGTACGGGTCGCACCGTGGCACGGGCTTGGCACTTGTGTCGAAACTGCTTTAACTTCGGGTGATGCCCTGCGTGAATCCGGGCTTGATTGGAACGTGTTCCAACGTCCCATATTAACGGATAATCAAGTTCCTATCCCCGGCTACAAAGCCAACATCAGGGATACGGACAACCGCATCTTGGGTGTTGTCACCGACAGGTACAAAATTGTGCAAAACCATGAAGCATTTGCATTTGTAGATGCTTTACTTGGGGAAGGTGTACGGTTTGAAACTGCGGGGAGTCTGCATGAGGGACGCAAAGTTTGGATGCTTGCCAAATTGCCAAACGAATATTCCCTTGGTGGTGAAGAAATTGCGCCATATCTGGTGTTTTCCAACTCCCATGACGGCAACAGCAGTATCCGCGTTGCCATGACACCCATTCGCGTTGTGTGCCAAAACACCCTAAACCTTGCTCTAGGTAACGCCAAACGCTCATGGTCAACAGTCCATATTGGCAACTTGGCGCACAAAATGGACGAAGCCCACAACACTTTACAGTTGGCAGCGAGATATATGGACAACCTTGGTGATGAGTTTAACCGCTTATCCCGGATTACGCTGCCCGACACCCGAGTTATGGAGTATATCGAAATGCTTCTGCCGATGAATGAAGACCCTACGGACATTCACAAGCGGAACATTGAGCAAATCCGCGAGGATTTGAAAGTGCGATATTTCGATGCGCCCGACCTTC
>WQTQ01000108.1 GCA_009786175.1 Bacillota bacterium
TTAACTGCCGGTCATCTTCCGGAAGGCTTGAAAAAGGTACTGTACCATTTATCAGTTCATGAAACCTTAATGTTGCTTGTACATGTGGGTCTTGTAACCAGACGTTCGCCTGCTCATTAAGGATTTGTTCAATTAGTGCCGGGTCCAACCCGTCGTCAATATCTAAATAATCCAATTCGACAAGTGAATCCCCATCTGCTAAATGATCCATTTTGCTTATCATCGCAGGGTCGAAATAAAACGGTTCAATCTCGGGCAAGTTATCCCACGGTGAATTGTCCCATAATTGTGGGTAATCTACCCCAAGTACTACAGACGGTGTAACCATTGTTACGATAATCAAAAACACTACCAATTTTTTGAACATGCGCGTGGTTCTTCTGAACATAAAGTATCCTCCTTGGTGTATGTATTCAGTGGCGTCGGCGCAAATAAATGCAAGCTTTCCACAAAATACCTGGTGTTTTTCTTTAATGATACATGTTGTGTCACATCAAGTCAATGAATAGAATACATATAATACATGACAATTTTTGGAATAATTCGTCGTGATGAAAAATCACCCCCTGATATCACACAGCCAACGTGATATCAGGGGGTAGTTTGTCATGGTTTCATCTTTATCGCCCTTGTTACAAATCCGACACAAAATGGGTTGCAATCATATTCTAATTGGCGGGTTGTGGGAATTGTCTAACATAGCCCACCGTCCAAATATGCCCCCACAAACCGCAATGTTGGCGCAATGCGGCTTTGCTTTATAACTATGCGTAATTTTTCAACCACACAAGGCCGGAACCTGCATATTTTTTTGAAGCCTACTGTCGTACCGTGGTACACAGCCTGCCATTTGCCGTTTAGTTCCGCCAAAATTTCAAACTCTTCAATGCGCTGGCTTTGACGTATCTGTTCGCACAAGACCACATGGGAAACAGTATTGGGTTGTGGCAGGGTTATTTCAATTTCCTCTTGTTCCTTATTGCCCATCCAAAAACTATCGTCATCTGTCAATATTTCTTGCCCGTAATCAGCATTCGCGTCTGTAAGTAAATTATTATCGTATATCTTGCCAATGCGCTCGCCAAGCTCTTTTAGCCGCGCCGCATCGGCGGCGTTTATTAAGCCTGTGTTGTCCGGCGGTATATTTAGCAAAAATAATCCGTTGCCTCCAACGCTTTTTTCATAAATATCCAGCAAGTTTTCCACGCTGCGTACTTTGTCGTCTTCCGATGCGTGGTAAAACCACCCGGGGCGGATAGATACATTTACTTCCGCTGGATACCAGCACAACTCGCTTTCTTGGGCCAAAAATTCCTGTGACCCTAAGTCTTGGTATTGGGAGCTGATGGGCCTTTCTCTAAACTCGGTGTCATCACTTTGTTGGGACAAGTTGGATGTAGATTCCGCTTCCCGCAAGCGGGCAGGTACTACGCTCCATTCGCTGGGGCGGGTATGACCGGCTTCGTTGCCGCACCAGCGTACGTCCGGGCCGCATACGGCAATAACTGCATTTGGCTGGTTTTTTCGGATAACGTCGTAATAACGCTGCCAGTCATATTCTTGGGTTTTGCCGTTTGGGCCTTCGCCGCAGGCACCGTCAAACCATAGGGCGTACAATTTGCCGTAGCGGGTTGTTATTTCTTCCAGCTGGGCGCAGAAGAAGTCGTCATAAGCGGCTCCCATGCCGTACGTGGGTTCGTGCCTGTCCCACGGGGATAGGTAAACTCCAAGTTTAAGCCCGTATTTTTCACAAGACTTGGCAAGGGCGGCAACAACGTCTACCGGTTTTGGGGAATACATTACGCTGTGGTTTGTATGGGCAGTGTCAAACAAACAAAAGCCGTCGTGGTGCTTTGCCGTAATAATGCAAGCTTTAATTCCAGCCGCTTGCATGGCTTCGCACCATTGGTCTGTGTCCAAAGATGTAGGGTTGTACCGGGAAGGGCATTCCGTACCGTCCCCCCATTCCCTGTCTGTAAAGGTGTTTATGCCATAGTGCAAAAACGCGGTAAAGCCAAGGGCCTGCCACGCAATTTGGTTTTCCGACGGTTTTACGGAAATCAATTTATTAACATCCATCGTTTTTCACTCGTCTCTATTTTGCATTTTATACAATTTTACCTTTTGTCACGAAAAAGAGTCAAGTGGTACCAATTTTAAATACGCCGCCGTTGTTTAGCACGGGAAGGAACTTCACCTTCCCGTGCCAACGGCATCACATCTCCATTTCCTTATTAAGCCTGCCTAGGGCTTTTTTTTCTATGCGTGATACGTAACTGCGGGAAATTCCAAGTTTACCGGCAATTTCTCTTTGTGTTAATTCATCCCCGCCGGACAAGCCGTAGCGCATTTCTATTACGGTTTTTTCCCTGCCGTGCAGCACACGCAGTATGGCATCTTGTAAGCGTTTTATTTGTATTTTTAGGCCCACTTGGTCGACTACAGGCTCTTTATCGTCGGCAATTTTATCTTCTACCCGTACTTCGTTGCCCTCGCGGTCTATACCTACTACATCCTGTAGGTGAATGTCGCCGCTGCGTTTTTTTCCTGCCCGCATATCCATTAGTATTTCATTTACTATTCTCACATAAAAATTTTTGCACCAGCACCCAATTTGTACCGCATATCAGGCCATGGTGCTTACCTATGGATACAATCCATTGGTTAATTGGACGGATTCGGGTTGCCTTTCCGCTTTTTTGAATTGTGCGGTTGTATGCCATAACGCCGTAATCGCCGTTAAAATCATGTTTTGGGGCAAACAAGTCAGCATCTTTTCCCGCAAAGTAGCTGTAAGCGGCTTGGTCGGCAGCCATGTATACGGGGTTTGTCAAAATATTACGGACAGAAAACCGGGAAAATGCTCTGCCGTTTTTGGTCTTGTATCCATTTTGGGACAGGTAATTTTCCGTTTTTGTAAGGGAGCCGGTTTGCAGAAATACCTTGTAAATTTGCATTACAAGACCGGCTTCCTCCGGGATTAGTTTTAGTTTGCAAGCTTTTTTTAGTTTTCCGTCTACGGTTATGTTTTCGACGCTTTCGGAGACATAACCCGTAGGCGGTATGCCCCCAAGCCAGCGGCCTGTTTTGGCAAGTTCCCGCATATTGTCACGGATGCGTTCCGCTATGGTTTCCCGCTCTAGCTGGGAAAAAACAGAGGATATGTACATCATGGCCCGCCCCATTGGCGAGGTGGTGTCAAATTGCTCTTTTATAGATACGAAAGCAATCCCCATCTTGTCCAGTTCTTCAATCAGCTTTGTAAAGTCGCTGATGTTGCGGCTTATACGGTCCAGGCGGTAACAGACAATGGCAGAAAATCTCTTGTCGTTTTCCGCCCGGGCATCTGCCATCATTTGCTTAAAGCGGGGCCTTTGTGTATTACTGCCGGAAAAGCCTTCGTCTTCGTATACATAAATGTTTTCTAGCCCGCAGCCGGGAAAGTGCGTACGGATATACTGTTTGCACAGCTCAATTTGATTATCAATGCTTTCGCCTTTGCCCGTGAACTTAGATTTTCTGGAATATATAGCAATACAGGTATCCATATGCAGTTCACCTCCTGTGTATTTTATTACACAGGGCACGGGAATATAACGCATAAAAAAAGTATTGTATACTTGCAGCAGTTACTATAAAATCACAATATAGCAAAAAAAATACACAAGGAGAGATTGCTGTGCAAAGTTTACAGTTAGACGATTTTAGGAATTACCGCTTCATCGATGGGTTGAAACTTTCACCAAGCGGCAAAAACATTGCCGTGCTGGGGCGCAAAGCCAACAAAGAAAATGGCTACGATGTAGCTATTTTCGTGGACAAGGGTTGCGGGTTTAAGCCTTTGACAAGCCTTACGGGCAAAGTCGGTCATTTTTTGTGGACAGACGACGAGACAATCTTATTTTCGGAAATTAGAGACAAGCAGGACAAAGAAAAGCAAGAAAAAGGTTACGAGCTTACATGTTTCTACTCAATAAATATAAACGGCGGCGAAGCGGCACTTGCCTTTAAAGTAGACGCCATTGTTACAAAGCTGGATCTTTTGGAAGATGGCAAATATCTTGCGGCCACGGTTTTTGACAACGCCCGCCCAAGCCTTGAAGGCAAAACGGAAGCGGAAGCAGCGGAAATTTTAAAGGAGTTAAAAAAGGCAAAAGGTTACCAAGTGATAGACGAGCTGCCCTACTGGTTTAACGGTAAAGGCTTTACAAATAAAAAGCGTGTGCGCCTAAACATTTTAGAAGGTGAAAAGCTTACACCCATTACAGAGCCGCTTACAAATGTAAGCAGTTATAAGTTGGCAGGGTGCAAAAAATATGTTGCTTACACCGGCGACATGCCGCCTGCGGATATTCACAGTTTGGAGAGCAATATTTATATTGTAAACCTGGAAACACTCGAAGAAACGACAGCATTAGAAGAGCCAAAAAGGGTCCGCTTCTTTGATTTCTGGAAGGATAAGCTGGTGGTTTCCTATGCAGAGCCCGCCCAAAGGCTTCACGAGCATGGGCCGTTTTACATTGTGAAAGACAATAAAGCCGTTAAACTTACAGACTTTGACTTGTCAATAGGTTCCCCGGGTGGTTCCGACTCTAAATTTGGCAGCGGAACAGTAAGTAAAATTGTAGGCGACAGCCTGTTTTTCCTTGCGCTAAAAGGGTATCACACAGATATTTTAGAAATGAACCTGCTAAACGGCGAAATTACGAACATAACCAACAGCGGCGGTGATTTAAACTACTTTGATATGGCAAACGGCAGATGTGTAACAGGGTTTATGCTCCCGGGCCGGTTAATGGAAGTTTATGAGTTTACCGGCGGCAAGCTGGATAAACTAAGCGGTTTTAACGATGAAATTCATGAAACCCGCAAGTATTCGGCCCCGAAACATTTCACCTTCACAGATGCGGAAGATATAGAAGTGGATGGCTGGGTTATTGCGCCAACGGATTACGAGCCGGGCAAAAAATATCCTGCAATTCTGGAAATCCACGGCGGCCCCAAAGCGGCGTATACAGAAAGTTATTTCCATGAAATGCAGTTGTTTGCCAACAACGGCTACTTTGTTATGTTCTGCAACCCCCGCGGCGGCGACGGTAAGGGTAACGAGTTTGCGGATATACGGGGCAAATACGGCACCATCGACTACGACAACCTTATGCAATTTGTTGACGAGTGCCTGGCAAAATACCCGGATATTGACGAAAACAGAATGGGCGTACTTGGCGGTTCCTACGGCGGTTTTATGACAAACTGGATTGTTGGCCATACTAACCGTTTTAAGGCTGCCGTTACCATGCGCAGCATATGTAACTGGGTGTCTTTTGGCTTTGTAAGCGACATAGGTTATTACTTTGGCAATGACCAAATGGACGTTGCAGACCCATGGGACGAAGTTGAAAAGCTATGGTGGCATTCGCCGCTAAAATACGCGAAAAACGTAAAAACGCCAACCCTGGTTCTTCATTCGGATGAAGACTACCGCTGCTGGTCACCGGAAGCGTACCAGTGGTACACGGCATTAAAATTACTGGGTGTTGACACCCGCCTTGTAATGTTCCATGGGGAAAATCATGAACTTTCCCGTTCCGGCAAGCCCGACCTTAGAGAAAAACGGCTGCAGGAAATAATGGACTGGATGGATAAATATTTGAAGTAGGAGGAACTCTTATGCAATCATTTGTATTTCACGCGCCGACGGAAATTGTTTTCGGTAAAGGCGAAGAGGTAAAGGCAGGCAGTCTCGTTAAGAAGTATAGCGGTACAAAGGTTATTGTGGTTTTTGGCGGCGGAAGCGTTGTAAAATCCGGGCTTTTAGACAGGATAACCGCTAACCTGGACGGTGTGCAGTACATGCTGTTTGGGGGCGCACAGCCAAACCCGCTGCTGTCCCACGCAAGGGAAGGCGTAAAACAAGCCCTCGAGTTTGGCGCGGATGCTGTACTGGCAGTTGGGGGCGGCAGCGTTATTGACACGGCAAAAGCAATTGCCCACGGTGCCAAAAATCCCAACATCGACATCTGGAAATTTTGGAAGCGGGAAGAGGAAGTCAAGCAGTCTTTGCCTGTAGGTGTGGTTCTGACAATTTCTGCCGCAGGCAGCGAAACAAGCAATTCAGCCGTGTTAACCAACGGTGAAAACGGCGAAAAGCGGGGCCTTAATACAGAGTTCAACCGCCCGCGCTTTACCATAATGAACCCGGAGCTTACCTACTCAGTACCAAAGTATCATGTTGCCGCGGGCATTGCGGATATTATGATGCATACAATGGACAGATATTTTTCCCAAGATGTGGGCGAAAACGAATTTACCGACGCTATAGCCGCCGGGCTTTTGCGCACGGTTATAAAGAACGGGCCAATTCTTTTGGCAGAGCCAACAAATTACGACGCGGCCAGCGAAATTATGTGGTGCGGCAGTATTTCTCACAACGGCATTACCGGCCTTGGCCGCCTCTTCGATTTTTCTGTCCATGGGCTGGGGCACGAGCTAAGCGGTAAATTTGACGTATCCCACGGGGCAAGTCTTGCAACCATGTGGGGCTGGTGGGCAAAATACGTAAGGGATGTTAGCCCGGCGCGGTTTGAAAAATACGCGAAAGAAATATGGGGCGTAGACGGTGCAGACGCGGGTATTGAAGCTACGGTAAACTTTTTCAAATCTATTGGAATGCCTACATGTTTTACAGAACTTGGCATAGGCATCCAAAGCGATGACGTAATTGAAGCAATGGCAAATAGCTGTGTCTTCTACGGCGGGCGTAAAGTGGGTAATTTCCTACCACTGGAAAAAGACGACGTAGCCAAGATATATCGTTTGGCCAACAGGTAATGGCCATGAAGATTAAATCTATCGAAACATTTACAAGCAGAAGCATTTGCTTTGTCCGTGTTACCGACGATACCGGGGATTGCGGTTGGGGAATGACAGCCCCTTTCGAGGCGGACATTACGGCGCAAGTTTTACACAGAATTTGCGCGAATATTGCCCTTGAACCCTTTGAGGATTTTACCGCTGTCGCAGACGAAATAATCTACAGACAGTATAAATTCCTTGGCAGCTTTTTAGCCCGCGCGGCAGCGGGGGTAGATACAGCCCTGTGGGACTTATTTGCCAAAAAGAAAGGTGTTTCCGTAGCGGAATTTGCGGGCAGCAAAGAAAACCGCAGCCACATCGACCTGTACGCCTCCAGCATGAAAAGGGATTTGCCCGTGCAAGAGGAGGCCGACAGGCTTCGCGCTTTACAGGAAAAATACGGATACCGCGCGATAAAGCTGCACCCGGGTATTCCTGTCGGCCGGGATAAAGATTTTTGGGAAAACCGTACGGAAGACATGATTGTGGCAATGGCAAAAACCGCACGGCCGGGCACGCATTTGATAGTTGACGTAAACGGCAATTATTCTGTGGAAAAGGCAATTGAAGTTGCTCATTTGATGCGGGAGTACGATTACAAGCTATTTGAAGAACCCTGCCCTTACTGGGAAATAGAAAAAACAAAAGCAGTGCGGGAAGCCTGCGCGAAGATAGGCTTGCCTGTGGCAGGCGGTGAGCAGGACTACATCGACATCATGTGGGAGCGGATGATTGACCAAAGGGTAATGGACGTATGCCAGCCGGATATATTGTACGTGGGCGGCTTTACCCGTGCGTTGCGGGTTGCCCGCCATGCGGCTAAAAACGGCTTGCAGGTAACACCTCATACATCCAACCGTTCGCCTATTTTTGTAATGGGGCTGCATTACATGGCATGTATCGATACGCCGTATCCTTTCCTTGAAGTTGGAATAGAAGATGACGCTTGGGCAGTTGACTGCTACGGGCCGCAAGTTGTAATTAGCGGCGGGCAAGCTGCCGTCCCCACTGTTCCCGGCTGGGGTTTTGAGCCGGACAAAGAGTTTCTTGCCAAAGCCAAATACGAAATAAGCAGGTAGGCAAATATGACAAACAAAGGGCTTGTGCTGGACATTGATAAATTTGCCACACACGACGGGCCGGGTATACGGGCGGCAGTGTTTCTAAAAGGCTGCCCGCTGG
>WQTQ01000109.1 GCA_009786175.1 Bacillota bacterium
AAAGAAATTACGGAAAACACCCCCAACTTGCCATACCGTGAAACCCCGCTGGAAGGGGAAAAAGCATCTGTCCAACTGTTGGATGTATGCTTGGGCAAGGCTACACTGGAAAATTTTATCGCCCAAATGACAATTGACGAATTGGCTGAACTTTGCCGTGGCGGCGGCCCAATGGGACACCCGGCGGGCAACCCGGGTAACGCGGCTGTATTCGCGGGACACAACCAACGCTTGCGGGAGTTTTTTGGCATACCTGCGGTGTCTACAAATGATGGGCCTTCCGGCCTTCGTATAAGCGGCATGGCCACCCTTTGCCCAATAGGTACGGCTTTGGCATGTACCTGGAACGACGAATTGGTAGAAGACCTTTACGCAGGTATTGGCCGGGAAATGCTTCGCAACGGTGTGGATTTGCTGCTTGCACCGGGGCTTAACCTGCAACGGAACCCGTTAAATGGGCGTAACTTCGAGTATTTTTCCGAAGACCCGCTGCTTAACGGAAACATGGCGGCAAGTATGTGCCGCGGTATTCAAAGCGAGGGTGTTGCGCCCACGCCCAAACATTTTGTGGCCAACAACCAGGAAACTAACCGCGCCCGCGGGGACTCCCGTGTTTCCGAACGGGCACTGCGGGAGTTATACTTGCGTGGTTTTGAAAATATCGTAAAAACCGCGGGTGTGCCCACCCTAATGTCTTCTTACAATATGGTAAATGGCGTATGGTGCCCGTATTCCTTCCAGTTGCAGCACCGTATTTTGCGTCGGCAATGGGGTTTTGACGGCCTTGTAATGACAGATTGGTGGATTAAGCGGGATGACGAGACAACCAACGCCTTCTACGACCCGGATTTTGACCCGGGCAGCGGCGAAGCCCGCCTTGGGGGCAACGCTTACCGTGTACGGGGCCGTGTAGACCTTCTTATGCCGGGCGACCAATGGCTGGGCAAAATCCCATCCTGGAACCCAACTGACAGGGAGTATGACTGGACGGAAACAAACCCGGCAACGGCGGTGCGGGCAGGCCTTTTGGAAATTGGCGAAATTCAACTTGTGGCAAAAAATGTGCTGAAATTTGCTATGCAATCCGCAAGGTTTAGGATTGATAACGGCCTGGAATTGCACGATTACGGCAAACCTGCAAAAATGTTCGAGGTAACCTGTCCAAGCCAACACATGCCAAAGCTTGACATGATTTACTTGGACGGCAAACCTCTGCCAAACTTTGACCCTGACACACCGGAATACGTTTTATTCGCAAGGTCCTTTGACAGCTTGCCGGAAGTTACGATAAAAGTGGCGGACGCTTTGAAAATTAACATACAGCAAGCTACAAGTAACAAGCCCGCCGCTGCAATAAGCCTGCAATCGGCTGACGGCGGCTATGCAATATATCGTGTGTACTGGGACAACCGTTCCGGCATGGTCCCTCATGCGGCCAATCCTGTTTTCGCCCGCCCTGTGGACATAATCGTAAACGGCAAAAGCATCCCCAATTTCCACTGGCGTATCCCATCGTATACAATTTTGGTAAGCGATACGGAAAATGCTATGGTTGCCGCCGTAACCCCGGAAAATGTAAGCTGCACTATTACCAGAAAGGGCGACGGGTTTATTGTCCGCGCGGAAAGCGATCACCAGGCCATGGAGTACCGTGTAAAAATTACAACGGATCCGGCCCAAGCAAAACTCCCGCCATTAGAGTTTTATTCATGGATAAAACCGCCCCATGAGCATGACGATGTTGTAATTCCGGTGGTAAATATGGCAAAAGGCGAAGCAACCCGTGTAATGGCTGCAGCGGACAGGTTTTACTCTTCCCATCCGAACCAAGGGTATATGCTGCAGGTAACCCAGCCCACAACAGATCCGCTAACCCCCGAGGGCCGTCATGTTTCTTGGCTGGAAGCCGGAAGGTATGTACTTTACAACCTGAATGTTGCAGAAGAAGGCTGGTACAATGTACGCGCCAGGTATGCTTCCGGGACAAGCGGCGCGGCGCAGCTCTCGCTAGACTTGCTGCTTGATACGGCAGATGTTGCCGCTGCCGGGTTTAAGCTTAACCCAACCGGCGGCTGGGGCGAGCATGATAAAGATAAACCGGAAGATTGGGTGTGGTCAGATACTCAGCAAATTTATCTTGCCAAAGGGCCTCAAAAGTTAACTGTGCTTTCCGGCGGTGGGTTTAACTTAAATTTTTTGGAGTTTGTGCCTGTAACTGTACAATAAAAAGATAAGGAGAGTGTTACATGACTAGAAAAACAAGCAGAGCAACGGCATTTGTACTTTCGTTTCTGATGGTATTTTCGGTTCTTTTTACCGGTGTACCGCTAATGGCGGCAGAAGCGGAGGAATGGGATGTAATTATGGAGTTTTCTACCGACTTCCGCGAGCCATGGGCAATGCCCGGGGCGTGGATCCCGATGCAGGGATGGGTTGGTAACGGCGGTGGCGGCGATAACATGAGTTTGGCTGCTGGTGCTAATATCCTTGGTGATGCTGCTTTCAGAGAACGGGTATTGCAATATAATGCAACCGCCTCGCCTAGGGGCGGGCAGGCAAACCTGCATGTTCCAATCGAAAGTAATTACAGAATTGATATGTCGTTTGAGTGGTTCCCGGGTATACCTGCAGGTACAGGTGCCACGGCCTACGGCAAACTGTCAATTAACGACAGTCATGCCGGTGGCTTTTCCAACTCCGGCGGAATTCAGGCGAACCAGTTTATTAATTTTATGAGTTCTAACTGGTCTGAAGATGTTGCCAATAACAGAGGGCTTACATTTGTAATAGGCAATGTCCTTGACTCTGTTGCGTTTCGTGGCGGCGTTGGTACAGGTGCTGCCGGCGGAACTATGCCGCTTGCGCTTAACCATGTTATAGATGAGGCAGGCCATCCGGAATACGGTCAGTTGGTGGTTGGGGAAAGACATGCATTTGGTACCAATTCTCACCGTGGGCAATGGCTAACAATTAATCTGTCTCTGGATTTTGTGAATCAGAAAATTACCGTACACGTTGTGGTATCAGAAACAGGTGAAGTGCTTGTTGACAATGAAGTTCATCCGTTTGCACACCAAACAGATGAAACAGGGCCGTTCGCCCACTGGAATTCTGACGGTTCCAGCGGATTCTGGACTCATCATCCATCCGGGAACCCAACGACTGTCACCCGTATGGGGCAATTGGGCGGCGGTGCCGTAACATGGAACCGTCAAATTGCCGGTTTCCGCTTCCAAAATGCCGGGCATTGGCGCACACAAATTGATAATATGAGCATACAAGGGCTTGTTCCTTATGTGCCGCCGGTATTGGTTGCAGCAACCAATATGAACGCCGCACAGGGTACATTCGATTTGGAGATTGCTCCTTACAGTGTTCCGGCAGGGGCTACGCTTAACCATATTAATATTTTTGCAACTACAACTGCTGACGGTGTAACCGGTTTGGATACTCTTGTTGCAACAGTTCCCGGTGCGGGCACGCATACCATTTCGGTCCCCCGCGGCAATGCAACACATGTTATTACCGCAGAAGCAGTGGTTAACGGTTCCCCGACAAACCGCAGTAATGCTCTTACTGTGGTTCATGAAGGGGTATTGCTGCCCAGGCCGCTTACAGTAACAGACTTGATTATTACTGCACAGCAAGGGCAAATGAATCTGACGTGGACACCTGTTGCCAATGCAGATGAATACATCATTTATCGTGCATTTTTCCAAAATGGTCCGTTCGAAAGAGTTGGTGTTGTTACCGGTGAAACCGTGTTTACGGATAATCACCCGAGGCATACCAACAACTTCCATTCATTCTTCAAAATTGAAGCAATCGGTGACGCAGGGTCCGGCGGGTTGTCCCGGGTGTTTGCGTCAACCCTTAGCGGATATATTCCTCAAGCCAGAATAGACGGCTTATTGGACCGCGCATTGGTTGGTATTTACTTGGGCGGCGACAGAGGCGCGGAAACATTGGTTTCGGCTGCAGGCCCCAACGGCGAAACACTGACAAGCGGTGTATATCTAAGCTGGCGTTGGTTCAATGCCGATTTTGGCCATAATACTACATTTACGCTTTACAGAAATGGCGTACCAATATATACGGGCCTTACAGTGACAAACCTGGTAGACCCGGCAGGCGGTCCGTTCGATGTGTACAGAATAGTGGGCAGCTCGGATGCAGCCCAAAACCTTACTTCGCCGGGCATACGTGTATGGAATAACTTTTTCTTAGACCTGCAGCTATACCAGCCGCCTATGCAAATTATGCAAAACGGCCAAAGAGTACACTATATTCCCAATGACATAATCGTGGGAGACCTTACCGGCAGCGGTACATTAGATATGGTTGTAAAATGGTTCCCAAACAACGCACGGGATGCTTCTGTAAACGGTCAAACAGGCTCTGCGGTATTTGATGCCTACACCGTAGACTGGAATACAGGTGAAACCATACTATTGTGGCGTGTTGACTTGGGCTGGAACATGCGCGCAAGCAGCCACTATCAAATGTTTGGTTTGGCAGACTTTAGAGGTATAGGCCGTTCCGATGTTATGATGAACGCACCTACCAGTGCAAGGTTTTTCCGTAGTACCGACGGCACAGATCAAGGCTTGGTTGAACTTAATTACCGCGTAGGCAACGGAAATATTAATGCCAACCCGACTACTGCAGGCTGCGGAGCTTCACACATTATAGCTATTGACGGTACAACAGGTTCCCTTATCGGTGCCGCAGACCGTCCCACTCCGGCATCGGCGCATCAACGTTCTACAGCCGCAGTAGGCTATGTCAGAGGCCATGATCAGCGTCCGTCATTTATAACAGGCGGGCAATACGGTGCTTTAGATATTCGTGAATGGCGTATTACTGGTGATGCCCCTGACTGGCAAGTTGTTATGGGCTGGAGTGGCCCTGCCGGCGGAGGAAACGCCAACCATAATATGCATACGGCAGACATCCATGGTTTAGGGTTTGATTCTATCCTAATGGGTGCAGCCGTTATCGTGCCAAACAGCATTAATGAGGATGCTTTTGGTTCGGCTGCGGTTGCCGGTGCTACAGGAATGAGAGTACTCAATAATGTAGGCGTTCATGGTAATGCCTCTCAATTTGGCCATTTTATTTCCGAAGAAGTAATGTTCGAGATGATGAGTGAATCCGGTCAGCTTCCGGAAGGTGTAACATCAGCAGACGATTTGCGCTTGCCAAACAACCACCCGCGTCAAGTTATAGCGTATGGTCAGGAAGGTCAGATGCAGCCTAACAGGCCAAGTTTTATAGTTCGTGATGTATTATCCGGTGCCTCTCTTGTAACATGGAACAGTATGCCGTTTACCGATATGAGACGCGGCATGATTGCCCATATTGACCCATCTTTCCCAAATGCTCAAACATGGGCAGATAAAAGCCCAACTTACTTGGGTGATGGCGAATGGGGGCCGCCTGCACGGGATGGCAGTTGGGACGAGCGTGAAAGCGGTATATTTGCACTGGAACGTTTTGCCGACCACACTAACAACCCGGCAAACAGAAGAGGCGAGTTGTATCAGATTGCCCATACAAACCCATCAATGAACTACAGCTTGTTTTGGTCCGGCAGCTTGCTAAGTGAACTGCAGTGCCATGACTTTAACGAGCGTGCGGGTTTCTTCCCAATAAGTGCCCAAATAACCATGTGGGATTATATAAACCACAGGGAAATTTTAATGCTTTGCAGCACAGAAGTTTTTGCAAACAATGGTACCAAGGGTACCCCGGCAATTCAGGCAGACATTGTTGGCGACTGGCGAGAGGAAGTTATCCTGCGTGTATCAGACGACAATTCGAGAGTTCGTGTTCACAGAACCACAATTCAAACAGACTATGTAATTCCATGGCTATGGGAAGACCACAACTACAGGTTGGCTATAACATGGCAAGCAAACGGTTACAACCAACCCCCGGGCACCAGCTTCATGCCATCCAGGGGCGTAGTTACAGCGCGTGATATAAACTACTTTACCCTTTCGGCAGAAGGGGGCGTTGTTATAACGTACTCACCTGCGGGCTTCAGCGAGCAATTTGGCTTCCCAATCACCGGTCATCAATTATGGCGCAGAAATGGTGACAGAGGAATTATTGACCTTACCCCAAGAGGCACGTTGTCAAATTCTACAAGAATCCAATTGCTTGAAGCGGGCTATGTGCTGATTGACGAAGTTGCCGGAAGCGGGCCGCTGACAGATGTAACAGCAGTTGTAGGCGGAACGTACAGCTATGTAATAGTAGGTGTATCCGATACTGCGGCAGGTCAAAAATTAAATCATATCAGCGTTCCTGTTACCTTCACAATTGAAGACAGGCATGCAGATGTTGCAAGTATAACCGTAACACCGGATAGTTATAATCTTGAAGCTATAGGAAATACAGTGCAGCTTACTGCAACTGTACTGCCGCAGAACGTACAGAACAGTAATGTAGTTTGGGAAAGTTCTGACAAGAACGTTGCAACTGTATCTGCTAACGGCCTGGTAACGGCTGTCGGCAGCGGAACGGCAACAGTAAGAGCAATTTCTGTTATTAACGCAGAAGTATACAGCACAAGCGAAATTACAGTTAACATCCCAACATATCAAGTTACCTTTATGCTTGACGAAACGGAAGTTTTCTTAATCCGCAGTGTTTATATGGATGCCCCTATGGGGGACAGATTCCCGCTTAGCCCATTTAGAGCCGGTTACAGTTTTGTTGGCTGGTTTGACGCTCTTGAAGAAGGTTCTCAGTTTACGGCAGCGACAGTTGTTACGGAAGATATAACTGTATTTGCACGTTTTGTTCCCGCAGGGGATGTTACGGCAGGCGACCGCTGGCAGTTTAACTTCCGTATGCCTGCAAGCCCGGCTACCCCGGACGGATGGATAGAAATCCCTCTTGGTGCTGCCAATGATACTTTTGCAGATAATACTCCGCGCTTGCCGGGCAGTATGGCTGAAATAGGTAGTACCGGTGTAATGTTCGGTGTAGGACCGGGGCCGGGCGGGGCCGGGCCAAGCACACGAGGCGGACACACCACTGTGGCGGGCTGGTGGGGGCAAAACCCTGACGGAATTACCGGCGCAGACCGCTTCGGTAATCCGATAATTGTACCAAGGGATGTTGGCACAGGTTGGGTTTCTATTATGGAACTTGGCCTAAACGTGCCAAACGGCGCATTTGATGTCATAGCCTTTATAGGTAATGCAATCGGCGGTGCGCCTCGCGGCGGCCTTCTCATCCATGGTGAACCAAGAAACACGGCGGTGCGTATAAGTGCCAATCCTACCAATTTGATCATGGTATATGCGTCCAGGCCGCTGTACGAAATCCCGGGCAACCAAAATGTAGACAACAACCGTCCTTTCGCTTTAAGCCATGCAAATAATGTTATTGTAAGAGACGGCTACCTTGGCATAACACCGTATCAATGGAACGCTAACACACAAGCCTTTATTATTGTAGTGGTTGCACTTCACGCTCCTATCGAAGAAGCTATAGCCGCTGCTGCCAGGCTTAACAGTACAGATTATTCTGTATCTTCCTGGAACGTTTTAATGGAAGCTATAGGCGTAGGGCAAGCGGCTATGACAAGAGGCGGAAGTAATTATGTAGTTGCTTACAACCAGGCTGAAATTGATGCATTTGCACAAGCTATTTGGGACGCGATTGACGGGCTTGAGGCACCGCTGCCTGTTGTTACAGGTGTAACTGTATCTCCTGCAACTGTAACCGTGCAGCAAGGCGCAACCCAAACATTTACCGCTACAGTTTATGGCACTAATAACCCTGCCCAAACAGTTACTTGGGCAGTTGAAGGAAGCACAAACCCGGAAACTGCCATTTCTGACACGGGCATGCTTACGGTTGCCGCAAATGAAACAGCAATGACACTAACTGTCGTTGCAACATCTGCGGTTGATACAAATGTATACGGAACTGCTGCAGTAACTGTAGCCGCAGTTGCTGTACCTGTCTTCACATGGGATATTTTCAACAACGGCCCGGAAGGCAGCCCGTCCAGGCCCCATGCCGACCATGCCGCTGTAGGCAGAATCCGTATGTTTACC
>WQTQ01000110.1 GCA_009786175.1 Bacillota bacterium
CCACCTACAGACTACTGGCCTGTTGTTGGCCGCCCCTGGGATTTACGCTACGGGGTTGACGCCAACAGCAAGTACAGCCGGGACGGCATGAACGGCGTCCCTGTTGATGACGACATAACCTACACAATATTGGGGCTGCTGATTATCGAGCGGTACGGTTTCGATTTTACCGTAGAGCAAGTGGGCGAAATTTGGAAAGAAATTTTGCCATATGCCTGCACCGCGGAAGATGTAGCCTTAAAAAACCTGCAAAAAGGCATACCCGCTAAAGAAGCAGGTGTAGTTGACAACCCGTACCTGCAATGGATAGGCGCGGATATCCGCGCGGACGGCTTTGGTTACGCTGCCGCCGGTAACCCGGAAAAAGCCGCCCAAATGGGCTATGTAGACGCGTACCTAAGCCACCGCAGGAACGGGATTTACGGCGAAATGTTCTTTGCGGCTGCAATTGCGGCGGCGTTTACAACAAACGACCCCATCGAGCCGATTCGCGTCGCGCTAAAAGAAATACCGGCCACTTGCGCATTGTACAAAGACGTTGAATGGGCGTTGGAAGTTGGCCCAACTTTAAAAAATTTCCGGGAAGCCCGCCAGGCGGTAGATGAGCGTTTTGCGGGAATGAGCTGGGTACACACAAACAATAATGCCTGCCTTACAATTTTCGGCCTGTTCCTTGGCAGTGGCGACTTTACGGAAACTATCGCAAATGTTATTGCCATGGGCCTTGATAACGACTGCACCGGTGCCACCGTTGGCAGTATTATTGGGGCAATTGTAGGCGAAGAAGGCATTGCCCTCCACTGGACCAAGGCGTTTAATAATAAAGTACGTACGTACTTGGTTGGGCATGAAGAACTTGCGATTAGTGATGTGGTGGATAGGTTTGTAAAGCTGGCGGAGATGAATATGAGTAAGTAGAAGCTGCTTTGCGAGCAGCCGTAAGGCTGTGAAAGGAACGGTTACTAAATGCAAACCAACAGACTGTTTGAAATAATCTACACCTTACTGGACAAAAAAACTGTACCCGCCAGGGAACTTGCGGCGCGGTTTGGCGTTTCTACCCGTACAATTTACCGGGACATAGATACTTTAAGCCTGGCGGGTATCCCTGTGTACACGGAAAAAGGCAAGGGCGGCGGCATTAGCCTTCTGCCTGATTTTGTGCTGAACAAATCCATATTAAACGAGCAGGAACAAAACGAAATTTTGTCCGCACTGCAAGGGCTGCAGGCCGTAAAAGCCATTGAAACAGACAAGGTTTTACAAAAGCTGTCCTCGATTTTTAACAAAAACATAACCCCGTGGCTGGATGTGGATTTTACGGGCTGGAGCCATTTTGGTGAAGAAATTTTCAACGGCTTTAAACACGCCATTTTGGAAAAGAAAATTGTCAGCTTCGACTATTACGGTGCCTACGGCGACAAAACCAGCCGTGAAATAGAGCCTGTCCAATTGCAATTCCAGTCCAGGACATGGTACGTACATGGCTACTGTCTTATGCGGCAAGGTATGCGCCTGTTTAAACTGTCCCGTGTACGGGATTTGACAGTTACAACCCGGCATTACCCTCTGCGGGATTTATGCACCGTTCCCCAAAACGAAAGCCAGCCAAGCCGCCAACGGCCAATGGTTACGCTAAAAATTAAAATTTCTCCGGAGATGACATACCGCCTGTACGACGATTTCCCGCCGGGCGAACTACAGCCCGACGGCAGCCACATTGTAACCACAACCTGGCCCGAAGATAACTGGCTGTACGGTTTTATTCTTTCTTATGGCGAATACGCGGAAGTGCTGGAGCCGCAGCACATACGGGACATTATAAAGGAAAAGGCCCACAAGATAATGCAGAGCCACAGCTAGGTTAACCTAATCCGTTTATCGTCCTCAACAGATTGCAGCATACCAAAAATCACTTCCATATCGCCCAAGGCTTTTTCCGGCGTAGAGGTGATTTCCTTTTTATTGCGGATTGCATCATAAAAATTTTTCAACTCCCGCAGATAACCGATGTTGGGGGTGTACGATATTTTTTCGTTACTGCCATCTTTTGTTGTTAAGTGAATTATGCCACTGGCTTTGTTTTCCAAATAAATTTCCCCATGGGTACCAAAGATACGAAAACCCACTGCCGGGTGCTGGGTTTCTTTCCCTATAACAAAAAAGCTGTAGTGCCCCGCCACGTTATTATCGAAGGTAAGCAGAGCGTTAAGTGCGGAATACGGTGCAAAATCCACTTCCGAAGGGCGGCCGATTGCGTAAAGTGTACGCACGCCGCCAAATAAAAACCTGTGCCGGGCCACATGATGCACACCGGAATCTAAGAAAATCCCACCCTTAAAGTCTGCGTCCATACGCCATGGAGTAGACGCAAAAGTCGTTTCGTCCAGCATATCCTTTTGAAATTCTGTTACATTATTATCAATAAAATAAACCGGGTTGCCGATAACGCGCTCTTCCAGCAAATTTTTGATTATTACATTTTCCTCGTCATAGCGGCTGTTTTCCGCCACAAGCATAGTAATGCCTGCCTTTTCTCTTAGGATGATAAGCTCTGCCGCAGATTGAAGGTCAGCCGCAAGGGGTTTTTCCGCGATAATGTGCTTGCCATGTTGTATAACCGCTTTTGCACACTCGTAATTTTCGGGTATGGGAACAATTGTGTCTACTGCTTCTATATCTGCTTCCGCCAACATTTTGTTGTAGTCGTTGTAGGCGGCATCTTGTGGCAAATCTAACGATTTTGCCACTGTTTTCGCCTTTTCATGGTTTGTATCGCACACGGCCATTATTTTGAATTTATCTGTAAGCTTAGCAAATGCCGGAGCATGAAGCTGTTCCCACGCCTTACCCAAGCCGATGATTCCTATTTTTATTGGTTGCATTAAATTGCCTCCTGTTTTTGAAATTACCGTTATGGTTTGCAGAAAGCGAAATAATATTCATAAATATTTCTTAATATGACGTGCGTTGTCATATTACATATGTTACGATAGGGCAAAAATGGATAGACGAGGAGACATACCATGCCAAACGCGATTTTTTTCAATTCCTACAAGCTAAAAAAAGGTTCATCCGTACCGGATTTTCTACATGCGGTAGAAAATTTAGTAAACGGATACATGTGTAAACAAAAAGGTTTCATCTCATTTATGCTGCTTAATGACGGCGACACCTGGGCAGACCTTGGTATTTTTGAAACAATGGAAGACGCTAAAAATTTTGAAAACCCAACCGGCACAAACGAATATGCAGAAAAATTTTACTCATTTCTTAATTTCAGCAGTTGTATAAGCCGCGTAATGTCTGTAGAAAAGGATTATCAGCTTAGCACACAGGTACCGCAGGCGGTTACGTTCGTGTCATTTAAGCTTAGAAAAGGCGCGTCCGTACCGGACTTTTTACTTGTTAAGGAAAAAGTTGGCCAGGTACTTCCGTCCACCCACAACGGATGTATTGCCAGCAAGCTGCTTACCAACGGGAGCCTTTGGGCAGACTTAATATTTTGGAAATCTATGGACGACGCAAATAATGCCGCAAAGAACAAAGAGGAAGCAGCTGATGTTTTTCGCGAGTATTTGTCATTTATTGGCCAAGTACCGTACCATCGCCACTTTACTGTTATGCAAATTACCGGGAGGTAGTACATGGATTTTGACATATTATTAACAATCGAAAACGAAACGGAACGGACAGCCGCTTTTTACAATATGTCCGAAGAGGACGAGAGATTAACCGCTACAAAAGCCAGAAGGGTCGAGTTTATTACCACGGTAAAATATGTAGAAAAGTACCTTTCGCCCGGCAGCAAAATAATTGACATTGGGGCAGGCACAGGGGTGTACAGCCTGTATTTTGCAAAGCAGGGCCACCACGTAACGGCTGTAGAACTTGCGGAGGGCAACATAGCCGCCTTTAAAGCAAAAATCACCCCGGGCTTAGACATAGACTTGCGGCAGGGTAACGCCTGCGATTTATCCGCCTTCGCAAATGATTCCTTTGATGTTGTTCTTCTGTTTGGCCCGCTGTACCACATCTCAAACTCGACAGACAGGCAGAAATGCCTGGACGAAGCCCGCCGTGTTTGCAAACCCGGCGGAGTCATATTTTTCGCGTACATTTCAAATGACATGGTTATTCTTACCCAAACTTTTTACTACGACACAAACTACCTAAAATCCGGCCTGTATAACCACGAAACTTTTGACTTGGTCGATTTCCCATTCGTGTTTCATACCGTAACGGAAGCCCGGGACGAACTTGTAAACGCCGGGGTGGAACTTTTGCATGAAGTTGCCGTTGACGGTGTAAGCGAACTGCTTGCGGACAAAATTAACGAAATGGATGACGAAAGTTACACCCAGTACTTGCGCTACCATTTTTATTGCTGCGAAAAGCCGGAAATGCTGGGCAGAAGTAATCATCTGCTGTTTGTTGGAAGGAATTTGTGATACAATGATACAGTACACATCAGACATTAACCTTATAACCGAAGAAATGTTGCAAGGCGGCTTTTTTGCAGGCTGGCCAAACCCTCCGTCGGCGGCGGCGCATTTACGCATATTACACGGCGCGTATGTTGCCTGGGTGGCCGTCGATACCACGACAAGTAAAGTCGTTGGTTTTATCAACGCCGTTTCCGACGGGGTTTTGTCTGCCTACATTCCACTGCTGGAAGTTTTACCGGAATACCAAAAGCAGGGCATTGGCAAAGAACTTGTTTCCCGCATGTTGGAATCGTTAAAGGGTTTGTACATGGTAGACTTACTGTGCGACGAAGACATGCAAGGCTACTACGCTAAACTTGGAATGTATAAAACCACCGGCATGTGTGCCAGGAATTTCGACAGGCAAAATTGTATGTAAGGGGTGTGTCAGCGTGCAACCTGCCAACTCAAAGTCAAAAGTATCCTCTTATTTTCGTATCCGTATTGCCCCCATAATTATGACGTTAGTAGTCATGGCCGGGCAAACTTGGATTGCGTATACGATAAACATTGCGTTTGTTTGGGCACTGCCGGTAGTCTCGGGGACAATGCTGCTTTTATCTATACTTGCCAGTACTATTGATCATACGCTGCATCTAAACTTGGCGCGTGTTTTGTCCATTGCCGTTGTTGTCTTGCTTACATTAATTAACCTGATTTGCATAGGCTGGTTTGTTTACGACATGCTTAACCCGGAAACTGTAACTGTTTCCCATGAGTTACTACTGACAGGCTTTGCTTTATGGGTTGTAAATATCGGTGTATTTTCCCTGGCTTATTGGGAACTTGACACAAACGGCCCGGAAAGCCGTACACAGGGGCTTGCCGCATTACTTGAAAACAAGAGTTACCCGGACTTTGTGTTTGCCCAACAAACTCCAAGCGATCCGCAGCTTTCGCCAAGTAGTTGGGCTCCGGGGTTTATGGATTATTTATATTTATCCATTACCACAGCAATGTCCTTCTCCCCTTCGGTGCCTACGCCCTACACCCCTATGGCAAAAATGATGGTGGGCGCGGAAGCCATAATCAGTTTGTTTATCCTGGGGCTAATTATTTCCCGGGCTATATCGTTGTAGGTTATTTTTCTATAAAAAAAGGCTGTCTCGTTTTCGGGCTTCCAAGACAGCCTATTTTATCTAAACAATTAATCTGCGGTGTAAGGCATTAGTGCCATATGTCTGGCACGCTTTACGTTTTGAGTCATTGTGCGCTGATGCTTTGCACAGTTACCACTTGCACGGCGGGGGACAATTTTCCCGCGCTCTGTTACATATTTGCGCAGTCTTGCTACATCTTTATAATCGATATAGGCTACTTTGTCTGCGCAAAACAGGCATACGCGTTTTTTACGACGCCCACGTCTTTTTTGCATCATATATATTTACCTCCATATTAAGCAGATTAGAACGGCAAGTCGTCGTCTTCGTCTATGCTTTGGGTTATAGCTGAAAAACCTTCCGGTGCAGAACTTACACCGGGGCTGTCAAATGTTGGCGGCGCGGCGGAAGTATCGTATCCACCACCGCCTTTTGCCATGCGGGCCTCGTAAGCGGCACGGCTTTCTGCAAAATTTACTTCATCTACGGTTACTTCGGTTATCCAGCGGCGTTGGCCTGTGTTATCGTCGTAGGAACGTACAGTCAAGCTTCCGCATACAGATACCATCATGCCTTTTTTAATATACCGCTCCATAAATTCTGCCGTGCGGCGGAATGCCACACAGTTAATAAAGTCTGCGTCGGGTTCGCCTTCCTTTTTGAAGCGCCTGTCTACCGCAACGGTAAAACGTGATACGCACACAGGCTCGGCACTTTGAGAGTAGCGTATTTCCGGATCCTTAGTTAACCGGCCTAGTAAAATGACTTTATTCATACGTGCGCCCCCATTACTCGGCAGTTTCTTCTGCCGGTTCTTCTACGGTTACAGTAACATCTTCGACTACAGTGTTTTCGTCATTTACGACAGTTTCTTCCACTGTAGCAACAGCATCTTCAATAATGTCTTTTTCCACTACAACGGCTTCCACCACTTCCGGCCCGGATGTTTTGGCTTTAGTTTTCTTTGCTTCAGCCTCGTTTAGGTTGATTGTTAAAAACCTAAGCACGTTCTCCATAAGTCTAAGACGGCTTTCCACCTCGCGTGGTGTGCTGCTTGGGGCAGAGTAGGTGATAAATGTGTAAACACCCTCCGGTTGCTTGGCTATTGGATAGGCAAGCTTACGGCGACCCCATTTGTCTTCCTTTTCGATGGTTGCGCCAAAGCGGTCTAATAAGCCCCTTACGCGGTCCATTTCGGCCTGCAGAGCTTCATCGTCCAAATCTGCCCTTACAATAACGCCCAATTCATACTTGTTTTGTTCCATTTCCTTTGCACCTCCTGGTCTATGGCACACTGTCTATTGCAATGTGCAAGGTTTGATTGTGAAAAATTTCGCACAACCCTGGGATTCTACCAGACTTGTCGCTATTTGTAAAGAATTTTTCTTGTGAAAATGTCAAAATTGACGTATAATATACATGTATTAATTTACACTTACCCGGGGATGTAATGGTTTCGACGGGGATTTTGAAAATTTGGATAGCCATCCGTAGACGGTGCCTGCGTTATCAAAACCGAACCTTAAAAAAGAAACGACAATAATAAATTAGCATTTGCGGCTTAATTAAAGCCGCCATCGGGCCCGGTTTTCCTGTAGACCGGGGTACCCGGTGTCGATTATACAGGGAACTTTTGCGCCAGTAGCTTTGCAGCGTAAAAAGATTTAAAAGCTACCAAGGCCATATGCGTGTTAGTTAGCATAGGCCAAGGGAAACGCCTTAGGGCAAGATAACTAACTATGATGGTAGAAGTTCTTATCTAGAGGTCTTCGGACAGGGGTTCGACTCCCCTCATCTCCATAAGTAGCTTCATCGATGTGACAATAATCAAGTACATTTGCTTGGTTTAATTGTGTTATCGAAATTTAAAGCTACAAAAAGAGGTTTATATGCGCCTTAATTTTACCGTAGCCGTTGTTAAAGATGACAACTGGTATGTAGCAAGTTGTCTGGAAAATTCTGTTGCCTCCCAAGGCAAAACCATTGAAGATGCATTGGATAATTTGAGGGAAGCATTAGAATTATACTTTGAAGATAACGACGATACACCTACTATAAAGCAAACCTTCATAACAACCATGGAGATTGCTGTTTGATGGGGTCTAAATATCCGGTTCTA
This sequence comes from Bacillota bacterium, assembly GCA_009786175.1. Next base: position 7,707 of record WQTQ01000110.1, read on the forward strand.
AAACCTTCGGAAATTATTAAAGCACTTAAAGGGTTCGGTTTTGTATTTAAGTCTCAAAAGGGCAGCCATGCAAAATACGTTAGATCAATTCAAGGTATGCCAACTAGGATTGTTATCGTACCTATGCATGACGAGGTAGCCAAGGGGACACTGCGGAATATTTTAGAACAAGCCGGGTTATCTATAGATGAATTTTTGGAAAAGTTGTAGATTTTGATTTTCTTATAAAAGTGTCATTTTATAACACAAAGATTATTGTACACTAGGGATAACTTGATTCCAAATTCCAAAGATATGGCAGAAAAAGAAGAAGTTATCCACAGGTGAGCCGAAAAATGTGCATAGAAAAGCAAGGCAATAAGAGAATCCGTTGAAGATGTGGATAACTTATGCCGCAT
>WQTQ01000111.1 GCA_009786175.1 Bacillota bacterium
ATATAATGATGTGTAGATAATCTACACAGGAGGTTTGACATGGCAACAGACAAAAATTTACTTTCCGGCAACACAACCATGCTTGTACTTAAATTACTGGAAAACAAAGACATGTATGGGTACCGAATTATCGAAGAGCTTTCTCAAAAATCTGAAAATGTTTTCCGGTTAAAAACCGGGACGTTGTACCCGCTTTTGCATGGCCTGGAGAAAGACGGGGTCGTTACGTCCTACGACCAAAACGCGGGCAATTCCGGGCGGGTAAGAAAATACTACCGCATTACGGCAAAGGGCAAGGGGCTGCTTGCAACTAAAGAAGCCGAATGGGCGGCATACAACAAAGCTGTTGGCCTGGTAATGGACGGGGGTATGCCTTATGAGTTCGCTTAAAAATATTGCGGATTATGTAGAGCTGGTGTGTGGGCAAATCCGTTGGAAAAAGGCGCGCGCCCGGGTTGCTGTTGAAATGAAGTGCCACATTGAAGACGGGCGGGACTTTTACATTGCCCAAGGCCTGGACGAAAAAACCGCAACAGATCAAGCCATAGCGGACACAGGGGACGCCACGCAGCTTGGCACAGACTTTGACCGGGTTCACAGGCCCAAACCTCAGTGGGGGATGCTGGGCGCGGTTGCAGCATTTTTGGCATTGGGTATAGTGCTTAGCTTACTTATACATGACGGCGGAGACTTGCAGCGGCGGCTGTTTTTTACGGCAATTGGGATTGTGGTTATGCTGGCGGCGTATTTTTTGGATTTTACGGTGCTTGTCAAAACACCCATGACAGTGCTTTTTGTGTTTTTGGCCCTTACAATTTTATCCTATGGGATATTTTGGACACTTCCGCCCCATTCTCACATGTTGGCATCAAGGTTGGCATTGATTCTCCCACTCTATTTAGCCATTTGCATTTTTCAACTGAAAGTAAAGGGTTACTTGGGGATTTCTATTATATGCGTAGGATTTTTTGTACTAATAATCGTTGCGGGATACGGCACGGTATTCAATACCCACTTTTTTGTTACCGGTATGGCAATCTTCCTGGTTGCTATATGGAAAAATTGGTTCGGCGTTAATAAAATCGTTGGCTCTTTGATTGCCCTTGTCCCATTTTTTATAGTTACTACTATTTCGATAATCTGGGGCAACCCTGCCCGTGCCGCTGCAATTATCAACCCGGCTTCCGACCCACTTGGCTTTGGTTTTCAAAGCGTAATGACAAGGTTAACCCTTAGTTACTCAAATTTTGTTGGCCACGGCGGGTTTCCAAGACAGTTCCCATACCCGTTTACTTTTGACCCGACCCTCAACCCCTATGTAACATCCCTTGCAAACTTTCTGCCGGATGCAACGTCTAACCTTGTGCTAACCGTTGTAATTTACCGCTACGGCTGGTTAGCATTCATGGTTATAATGGCCGCTATACTCGGGTTTATTGCCGCAGGGTTCATGCGTTGCTTCAAACAAAGAAGCGGCCTGGGCTTTCTTGTGTCATTCGCTGTAATGGCGACGTTTACATTCCAGGTTGCCACATACGTGCTTATAAACCTTGGTATTGGTATTTCGCCAATCTCCCTGCCGCTTATTTCCCCGGGTAATGTGGCAACAGTGGTAAACATGGGGCTTATCGGCTTCATGCTTTCGGTTTTTAGGACAGGGGAGCTTGAAACAGACTAAAGTTTTCTATGCACCCCCTGATATCACATTGGCCGATGTGATATCAGGGGGTGTTTTTTATTTTTGTGAATATTTATACACATCCGTCAGTTTGCTTTTCGACACAAAACACTCATCATTCTGCCAATTTTCACAGATATTTTTCGCAAACCTGTTGACAAATTGATTTTTTTATGTATAATTATTCAACGATTGAAATTTTTATGAATAATTATCACTTCGAGGTGGGCTGTAAATGCTGGGGAATTTATTTGCAAGCGGCTTTATGCAAGGGGGCTTCATACAGTCCATACAACGTACATTGGCTTATGGCCGCGGACTAATGCTTTTAGAAGGCATGCTGGTAACGGTTCAAATATCCCTTGGGGCGGTTCTACTTGGGCTTGTAATCGGCAGCTTTATTGCATATCTAAAGTTATCAAAAATCAAAATTTTTAGAGCAATTGCCTTTGTATACTTAGGAATAATCCGGGGGACACCATCTGTAACCCAGCTGCTGCTTGTTAGTGCCATTCTTTTTGCAGGGTTTAGGGGCAACCGCGTTTGGATAGGAATTGTCGCCCTTGGCATAAACAGCGGCGCGTATGTAGCGGAAATTATCCGTGCCGGTATACTGTCCGTTGACAAGGGGCAGCAGGAAGCAGGGCTTTCTCTTGGCTTCACTCGCGCCCAAACAATGCGGTACATCATCATGCCCCAAGCGGTTAAAAACATCATACCAACATTTATAAATGAATTTATTGTGCTGATTAAAGAAACAGCTATTGTAGGTTTTGCCGCTATTTCTGATGTTACCAGAGTAGCTACGCAAATCATGACCCGTACGTTTGAGTTTACACCGCTTATTGTATCCGGGATTATGTATCTTACACTAATTTCTGTTTTAACCGCGCTGCTAAGTATATTCGAAAAAAGACTGCGCGCGTCTGACAAGGATGCTCCACCACAAAAACATAAACGTTTTGGCTTTAAGGCAAAATTCAAAGGAGGTGGTTCCTCGTGATAAGCGTAAAAGATTTGCACGTAAGCTTCGGGAAATTGCATGTTCTGAAAGGTATAAGCGAGGAAATCCGCAAAGGCGAAAAAGTTGTTATTATTGGGCCGTCGGGCTCCGGCAAATCCACATTTCTGCGGTCACTAAATATGTTAGAAACCCCTGAAAAGGGTGAAATAATATTCAACGGCAAAAACATTATGAGCAAAAGCACAAACATAAACCGCGTAAGACAAAAGATGGGGATGGTTTTTCAGCAGTTTCACCTGTTTCCCCACCTGACAGTGCTGGAGAATATCACCATCGGGCCAATGAAAATTAAAGGTACCCCGACAGAAGAAGCCGAAGACCAAGCGCGGAAACTTCTTGATAAAGTAGGCCTTGCGGATAAAGAACAGGTTTACCCAAACAAGCTCTCGGGCGGGCAAAAACAGCGCGTGGCAATTGCCCGTGCCCTGGCCATGGAGCCGGAAGTTATACTCTTCGACGAGCCCACATCTGCCCTGGACCCGGAAATGGTTGGCGAAGTACTTGTGGTAATGCGGGACCTTGCAAAAGAAGGCTTAACAATGGTTGTTGTAACCCACGAAATGGGCTTTGCAAAAGAAGTAGGCTCTAGGGTGTTGTTCATGGATGAAGGTGTCATTGTTGAACAGGCCCCGCCAATTGAATTTTTTGAAAACCCTAAACACGAAAGAACAAAAGCGTTCTTGGAGAAAATATTGCGTTAAAAATAAAAAATCCGGAGGAATTTCTCATGAAAAAATTTATCTTGTTAGCACTTGCAGCACTTACCATTCTGGCTTTTGCAGCCTGTAGAACCGAAACCCCCGAACGCCGCACATTGGTTATGGGCACAAGTGCCGGTTTCTTCCCATTCGAATTTATAGCAGACCATGGCCGCGGTGTAATTGGACAGTACGCAGGCATAGACGTTTCCTTGGTTGCCAGAATAGCTCAAGAGTTAGATGTTGACATTATTATTCAAGACCAAGAGTTTGCAGGGCTTATTCTTGCCTTACAAAACCGCGAAATCGACTTTATCGCCGCCGCTATGACAATCCGCCCGGACAGGCAAGAGCAAGTTAACTTCACAATCCCATACTTTAACGCAGGGCAATACGTAATTGTACGGGCAGACGATACAAGTATCAACTCTATGGCAGATTTGGAAGGTAAAATTGTCGGCGTTCAGCTTGGCACAACAGGTGACATCGCCGTTTCCGAAGGTCATGCAAACGGTATTGTAACTTTCCAGGAAATCGCCGCATACAATCAGCCTGTTCCAGGCGTTATGGATCTTATGAGCGGCAGTATTGACGCGTTTGTTATTGACGCGCCGGTTGCCAGAGGTTTTTTTGCACGTTATCCAAATGATATAAGAATTTTTGCAGACCCGGGCGGCTTCTTTGGCCCGGAAGTTTATGGTATGGCTTTCCATAAAGATGATGTAGAGTTACTGGCAGAATTTAATGCCGTACTGGAACGCCTGATTGCCGAAGGCTACGTGCAGTATTTATACGATTTCTATAACAGGGAATTTGCTCCCCCAAGCGAAGACTAACAGTGTCAAAAATCATCAATCACCCGTGGTTTCTGGTACAGCCGCTTCCCAACAATGTTTTTGCGATAATGGAACCGCATCACTTTAAGGAAGTAATTTCTTATTTGATAATAGGCAAGATGTCCGCCCTGCTGTTTGATACCGGGGCGGGCATCGCTAATATTGCAGAAATTGTCAAAATGCTTTGGGATGGCTGCATCATACCGGACGAACTGTTTATTTACGATTTTGACGGCATTAAAATAATCGCGCCATAGTAACAATATGTGGCGTGTTTTTATGTACATGTAATAATTATTACATCATAATGAATATTTATTCACTACGAGCTTGTAATTAATGCATATTTATGCTTGACATTAGCGTTTTTTGTGGTAGAATTTTTCATATCTTTTGAATATATATTGAATAAATACTCATTCGAATCGAAAGCTGAAAGGCGAGTGCCCTATGGCAGTTTCAGAAAAATTACTTGAAATTAAAAACCTGCAAACATCTTTTAGAATAGAAGGCGAGTATTACGCCGCAGTAGACGGTGTTGACCTTACCGTTAATAAAAATGAAGTTTTCGCCATAGTTGGCGAATCCGGCTGCGGCAAATCTGCCATGGCTTTAACAATCACGCGCCTGCACAACATGAATTACACAAGGCTTGACGGCCAAGTTCTGTTTAAAGGCCGTGATATTTTGCAAATGAGCCCCGAGGAGCTTAATAAAGTGCGCGGCGGCGGCATTGGTATGATTTTTCAAGACCCGCTTACGGCATTAAACCCTTTGCACCGTATTGGTGCGCAAATTGAAGAGTCCCTTACATACCATACAACATTGGACGGGGCAGGACGTAAAGCAAGAGCATTAGATCTTCTAACAGCCGTTGGCATAGTAGCCCCACAGCTTACCTACAGCCAGTTCCCCCACGAACTTTCCGGGGGGATGCGCCAGCGCGCCATGATTGCCATTGCAATTTCCTGCAAGCCGGACCTTGTTATTGCCGACGAACCCACTACAGCCCTGGACGTTACTATCCAGGCGCAAATTCTTGACCTGTTGCGCGACATCCGTAAAGAAACCGGTGAAAGCATGATTCTTATCACCCACGACTTGGGTGTTGTTGCAGAAATGGCAGACAGGGTTGCCGTAATGTACGCCGGCCAAATTGTAGAAACCGCCGAAGTGGGCGAACTTTTTGCCAACCCTCAGCACCCGTATACAAGGTCACTGCTTAACTCTATACCCAATGCCTTAAGCGAAGAAGAACGCCTGCAGACCATCCAGGGCATAGTTCCTACACTAAAAAACTTGCCGCGCCGTGGCTGCCGCTTTGCAGAGCGCATCCCTTGGATACCGGACAGTGCCCACGAAACAGACCCCAAGTATCATGAAGTTGCACCATATCATTTTGTATTGTGCAGCTGTTACAAAACCTTCACATTTGACGGGGGTGTAAAGTAATGGCCTTACTTGAAGTAAAAAACCTAAAAGTTTACTACCCCATAAAGGGCGGCATTCTTGGGCGCACCGTTGGTTATGTAAAGGCTGTAGATGGCGTTAATTTTGAAATTGAAGCGGGCCAAACCGTTGGCCTTGTTGGTGAAAGCGGCAGCGGAAAAAGTACAATGGGCAAGGCAATCCTTGGCCTTGCGGAAATTACAAGCGGGAAAATCCTTTTCGAGGGGAAAGACATAACCCGCTCTGTTAAAAGGAACCGCTCCCCTTACCGCAAAAGCGTACAAATGATTTTCCAAGACGTATATTCATCGTTAAACCCCCGTAAGCGCGTGCTTGACATAATAGCCGAGCCAATCCGAAACTTCGAAAAGCTCTCTAAAGCGGAAGAACGGAAACGTGTGGACGAACTGCTTTCAATTGTTGGCATGTCCAGTGACAACGCAAGCAAGTACCCCTTCGAATTTTCCGGCGGGCAGCGGCAGCGCATTGGCGTAGCAAGGGCAATCGCCTTAAAGCCCAAACTCATCGTAGCCGACGAGCCCGTATCTGCCCTGGATTTGTCTGTACAGGCGCAAGTCTTAAACCATTTAAAAGATATCCAACAGGAATTGGATCTTGCCTACCTTTTTATAAGCCACGACTTGGGCGTTGTACGTCACATGTGCGAAAACTTAGTTATCATGCACAACTCAAGGTTTGTAGAAGTTGGTACGCGCCAGGATATTTACGACAACCCAACCCACATTTACACAAAGCGTCTGATTGCCGCCATCCCGGACATAGACCCGGAGAAGCGGGCGCAGAACGCGAAAAATCGTGCGGAAATATCCGCCGAGTACGAAACCGGGATGGACAAATACTATATTAACGGCCACGATGTACCGGATTTACAAAAAATTTCTGACACGCACTATGTAGCGGTTAAGTAAGGAGGTATCAATATGTGGAAGACAATTGTACGGCGTTTTTTGATAATGATACCGCAGTTGTTAGCTCTTAGCGTGCTTATATTTCTGCTTGCCAGTGTTATGCCGGGGGATGCTTTAAGAGGAAGAATAACCCCGGATATGTCACCTGCAATCCTTGAAGAATTGCGAGAAAGACACGGCTTAAATGACCCATGGTATGTACAGTATGGCCGTTGGATGCGTGCTCTTATTTTAGAGCGAGACTTTGGCACAAGCACAAGACATAACCGTCCTGTAATGGACATTGTCGGAGATAGAATTGGCAACACTGTTCGTCTTTCCGCACTTACTACGTTATTTACGTATTTGTTAGCTATACCTCTTGGGCTTCTTGCCGGGCGCAAACATGGCAGGCCCGTAGACAAAGTAATAATGCTTTACACTTTTATTGCACTGTCTATGCCTACGGTAGTACTTGCCATTATTAACTTGCTGATATTTGGCTTTGGTACAAACTTTGCCTTATTTGGTTTTGCCATTGGCAGGGACATAGCCATATTTCCTGTCACCGGAAGTGTGGACCCAAGGGCTACAGCAGGTACAATTGGATATTTTATAAGCCGTTTACATCACCTGATACTTCCTGCGTTTACTCTTGCTTCAATAAGTACAATTGGCATTATTTACTTTTTGCGCAGTGAAATTATAGATTATGAAACATCGGACTTTGTTACTACCGCACGCTCTAAAGGCGTGCCGGAAAAGAAAATATATAAAAATCATGTATTACGTAACGCATTCTTGCCGGTAGCCGGCGGTATGGGCGGCATTATTGCCGGGTTGTTTAGCGGCTCTATATTCATCGAAACAATATTTTCATACCCGGGCATGGGTGAGTTATTTCTTACTGCAATCACCGACAGAGACTTCCCCGTTGTTAACATGTTGATTATGTTTTTTGCGGTACTGTCTGTAATCTCAATGCTTGTTTCAGACATAATAATCACTATTGTTGACCCACGTATTAGAATAAAATAAGGAGGGCACATGAATACAGCTAGTGTATGGAAAATAATGTGGCGAGAAATTTATCGCGACAAGTTAGCCCTCGTGGGCTTAATACTGTTTGTTCTTATTACAGCCACAGTGTATATTTGGGCAATGTTCATAGACCCGGTAGATGCGGCCTTTGTAAATTTACGTACCCGTCTGCTTCCACCGGGCGGAGATTTTTTTCTTGGTACAGACTCTGCAGGGCGTGACATGCTGCATCAGCTAATATTAAGTGCCAGAAATTCTTTTACAATTGCTTATATTGTAACTTTTGGCGGGGCGATAATTGGCATTACATTTGGGCTCCTTGCTGGGTTTTATGGCGGGCATGTAGACAATGTGCTTATGCGTTTGTTTAACTTTTGGGGGATGGTCCCCAGCCTTATGTTGATAATTGTATTTCTACAGCTTGTACCCAACTATGGTGTAGTCACATTCTCTCTTATGATGATTGGTATTTTCACATGGATGAGTTTTGCAGG
>WQTQ01000112.1 GCA_009786175.1 Bacillota bacterium
TTTTCGTACGTACAGGCGGAAATGATTGCCCGCTTCCGCCGTATGCAGGGGTACAATGTGTTTTACCCCTTCGGCTTCGACGATAACGGGCTGCCAACGGAACGGCTTGTGGAGCGGGACGAGAAAATCCGCGCCCATACGCTGCCCCGCAGCCGGTTTATCGCCAAGTGCCAAAACACCACGGAAAAGTACGAGAATGAATTTATGACTTTTTGGAAATCCCTCGGTTTTTCCGTAGATTGGGAAACGGAATACCAAACCATCAGCCCACAGGTTCAAAAAATTTCCCAACAGTTATTTTTGGAACTTGTAAAAATGGGCAAAGCGTACTCAAAAGAGTCGCCGGTTTTGTGGTGTACAGAGTGCCAAACGTCCATAGCCCAGGCAGAGGTTGAAACGGCAGACGTGGAAAGCACGTTCAACTACATCCCGTTTTTTGTGGACGGCAAGCCGTTGGAAATTGCTACAACCCGCCCGGAACTGCTTTACGGCTGTGTCTGCTTATTTGTAAACCCGGCGGATGAACGGTACGGGCAGTATGTAGGCAAAACGGCTACCGTTCCCTTGTTCAACTACCAAGTTCCAATTTTAACAGACGAAAAAGTTGCCATGGACAAAGGCACCGGCGTTGTAATGTGCTGCACTTTTGGTGACAGCACAGACGCGGAATGGTGCGCAGAATACAACCTGCCCTACAGAAAAATTATTTTGCCGGGCGGTAAAATTGCCGAAGATGTGCCATTTATAGGCGGGTTGCGGGTTGCCGCCGCCCAAAAGGAGATTATCCTCTTGCTTGGTGAAAACGGTCTGTTATACAAATCCGAAGCAATCACCCACTCTGTAGGCACCCACGAGCGGTGCGGAAAGCCCACAGAAATAATCCCGTCCCGCCAGTGGTACATTGATATTTTAAGCGAGCAGCAGCGGTTTTTACAGGCGGCCAACGAAATAAACTGGTACCCCGCCAACATGAAAAACCGCTACACAGCCTGGGTAGAAAATTTGAAATGGGATTGGTGCATTTCCCGCCAGCGATATTTTGGCGTGCCATTCCCCGTATGGTACTGCACGGAATGTGAAACCCCTGTTTTTGCGGAAGAAGCGCAGCTACCCGTCAACCCGCTGGAAACTGCCTACAGCGGTGTCTGCCCATGCGGCGGCGCAAGTTTTACCCCGGAAAACGCGGTTTTCGACACCTGGGCCACATCCAGCGTTACACCGCAGATAAATGAACGGCTTGGCTTAAAACTTACGCCAATGTCCATGCGTACCCATGCCCACGAAATTATCCGCACCTGGACTTTTTACACAATTGTCCGCAGCCTGTACCACACAGGCCAGCTGCCCTGGAAAGACCTGATGATTTGCGGGTTTATCCTGGCAAAAAAGGGCGAAAAAATAAGCAAGTCAAAAGCCAACAACGCACTGGACCCAAAAGTGCTTATTGCCACCCACTCCGCCGATGTTCTCCGTTACTGGACGGCAGGCGCGCGTCTTGGTACAGACACGTTTTTTTCACCGGACGAACTGTCCATCGCCAAACGGTTTATCACAAAATTGTGGAATGCCTCCAAGTTTGCCATTTCTCATTTGCAAGACTTAAATTTGTCTGCCACGCCAAAACTGATGCCCGTAGATGAATGGATTATCCAGAGGGTAAACGAAGCGGCGGCCAACGCGGCTCAACTGTTGATGGAATACGAGATAGGCTCTGCCCGGCACGAAATTGACGAATTTTTCTGGAAAGATTTTTGCGATAATTATATCGAAATTGTAAAAGAGCGGTTGTACCGTCCGGATATTCACGGCGCAGAAGAGCGGAAAAGCGGCCAGTACGCGCTTTACTACACGCTGCTTAATGTGCTGAAACTGTACGCCCCTTACGTACCCCACATTACCGAGTGCATTTATCAAAGCTTCTTCCGGAAATTTGAACCGGAAAAATCCATTCACCTTACCCTGTGGGCAAAACCTTTTTGTATAAACGTGAAAATAATCAAGTTTGGGCAGGCGTTAAAAGATGCGATTTTCGAGATGCGCAAGTATAAATCCGAACGGAACTTGTCCATGGCAACGGAAATGGAAGTGGTAGAAATTTGCGCATCGGAACGTTTTGCAGAGTGGTTTAAGCAAACGGGAAAAGACATATTGGCCTGTTCCAGGGCAAAGCGAGTGGAATGGAAATAAACCCGTTTTGCGAGCGCAAGCGAAGCAATCCAGTGACTTAGGGAGAAACACGTATAATGCCCCCGGTGTCTGCATAAACATGAATACCACGCAGCACCGGGGGTTATATGAGAAGCCGTGAAATAAAACGCAGACAAGGCATAAGGCGCAGGGGCCGCCGCCTATATAATTTCATACGAATTTTACCGGAACTTGGAATGCTTATAATTAACGCGCACAAAACCATCAAGGGCTTTAAAGAGCTTTTTTTCCGTATTTGCGTATTCGCCACTATTCTTCTGGCAATGACCATACTGTGGCGGGTTGCACGACCGGGTGCCAACCTGCGGGTAAGCCCCGACACAGTGGCGGCGTTTCGCGTACCTCACAGGGCAATCGGAATGCTGGCAGATTATGCCCACGCCCACGATATTTCTTTTCCGGAACTGTTTGCCCTATTCAATGCCGAGAATAATTTTTTCCCGGAGAAGACCGTCGCATATGACTTAACCGGCCTGGAGCGAATATACGTAGCCAATTTTGACCGCCTTTGGCGGCGGTACAACAACCGCAGCATTGCCCCATATGTAGACATGTTTTGTAATTTATTCAGTGAAATTGAAGCATTTCCAATCCCAAGCGGATGGTACCAGCACGACCCGTCCGTTATGTTCGGCAATTCTTGGGGGGTAGAGCATAATTTCCAAGGGAAACCAATGCACATGGGCACCGCCATAATAGACCGGGAAAATATCCGGGGCCGCGTACCCATTGTAAGCATGACAGCCGGAACCGTAACTAACGCGGGGTGGAATAATCAACTCGGATACTTTGTGATAATTACCACACAGAATGACACTCATTATTTGTATGCCCATTTGGACAGCATTGCGGCAGGCCTTGCAGCCGGGCAAATCATAACCGCCGGACAGCCGATAGGGCGGATGGGAAACAGCGGCGGCGGACGCAACAGCCGAAGCTTCCCTGTACACTTACATTTGGCAATTTCTCCAAATGTAAGCTTTACACGCGGACAATTTTGGATAAACCCCTATCCTTTGCTAAGATACCTTGAAAACAGACACAATCTTTGATATTATAATCTGCAGAGGAGCGATACAAAGATGACAGAGTACAATAAGACAAAACAAGAACTAAATTTACATAAAGTCACCACCATTCTAACCATTGCTTGCATTGTACTGGTTTTTTGCGCAACCGGGCTTAATCTTTATGCAGGCTATTTACGGCACAGCCAAACCGGAACGACAGCTGTCGCCGTTATTAGTTTTACGCAAGACGGCCAGCCTCTTTCGCAGTATTATGTTTCTACCGAAGCCCTTTTTGTTACACATACCCCCGTCCGCCCAATAATTGCGCTGTGCGGTTATTCCGGTATTTTTTACGACCCCATAACCGACATAATTACACTACCTTACGGTGTTACCGTTGCGTCTACATGGCACAACTCTGCTTATTACATACATGAAATTACCCTGGAAGGCGTACACTTACTAAGACGTAACCGCTTATTTTGGGCTTACAGCGATTTATTAATAAATATACGTCAAGAAGGCGACACTTTAAATATCCGCACTCAGGACAGTGCCGCCTTAAGATATTGCACAGAAGGCGGCTACATTCAATTTGTAAACCTGCGTGACATTTACCATACAATAGTAGTAATAGACCCGGGCCACGGCGGTTTAGACACGGGCGCAGACAATGTACTTGGCCGAAACGCCCCAAAAGAATCTGAAGTTGTTTTGGCAATTTCCCAAAAACTACTGGATATTTTTGACGAACCGGGCATACTTTTAGTCCCTACCCGTACCGAAGACGTAAGCGTAAACAACGGCGACAGATACAGTCTTGCAAACAGGATTGGCGATTATTTTGTATCCATACATGCCAACGCCTGCGACATAAGCCGCAGCTCCGGCGGTACACTTACACTTTATGGACAAGCTCCGGGCAGTGCAGAGTTGGCTTACGCTTTCCAATCTGCCCTGGTTAATGCCCTTGGAAGCCGCGACCGCGGCACAGAATTTTCTACGGGCTTCCGTATTTTAAACGGCTCTAACGTACCCGTCGTGCTGCTGGAACTGCTGTTTTTGTCCAACCCAACAGAAGCGGAACGCCTGGGCGACTCGCACACGCAAATGCTTATAGCCCGTACAATAGCAGACGTAATTAAAGGCCTGGGGGAAAACTAAAAAAATTTTTCAAGAAATCTATTACAGCTATGTATAATTATCTCATTTTAACCCCATACTATGACCGTAAATAACATCTACGATGTACTTACCAACGCCGCTTTGCGGTTGCGGAAGGGAGGTCAGAACAGTATGGAAAACAATAAAAAGAACACTACAAATACAAACACAAAATCTAACAGAACCGAATTTGCCGACGACTTTACAGACTGCAACAACACCAGCAATAACACAAACAACACAAACAACAACACAAACCAGAAAAGCAATAAGAACAATAGGTAGTGACAGGAAAAAAACTCAGCTGGCTCGATTTTCGAGTCAACTGAGTTTTTTTATTTTTCACCAGAATACTACCGGGTCATAGTTAGAGCAATAACTTCATTCTCATATTAAGCCCTCTTTTAAATAAAAAACTACAAACTCCTGCTTGCTGTGTTTTGTAAGCAGGAGTTTGTGACAAGTTAAAACATTCAGCGTCAGCCTTAGATAATAGAGTTAAGATTTAACTTGTTGACCGATATGCGAAACATTGATGGAACTGCTTAATTTTGCATGAAGTCATAACAAAATGTGTTAAAAGAATCACTTTATTGTTCTGTTTTGTATTTGTAATAATACCAAAAATCGCAATTTTGATATTCGGATAACGGTATACTAAAACCCCCAATGCCAATGTTGATATATGAACCTACGAAGGAAATAAATGCATAAGTTGCATTCCCACCAAATAAGGTTCCTACTACGTTGGTGCCATGGATTACAGCGGAACCGCTATCGCCAGATTGAGCACTTGCTCTTACCAGAATTACATTATGGAAAATAGTCCCATTAACTATTACATCTCTAGATGATGCAACTACCGAAGAGTCTTCCAATAAATGCATAGGGGTACGGCCCGATATAATACTTACGCGTTGACCTATACCAGGACGAGGGGCATTGAAATTAGTTATGTTGCGACCAGGATTATGAAGGCTTGGTATCTCAGGAGATATATTTATTGTACTTAACCATACATAACTCACATCTGCACCTGTATGCCTATTATATACTCGGTTCGCTACATAGCCTATTCTTTGGCCTGTAAACACTCTATAAACAGCAGCATCAATAGGGATAAATCCATGATTTGTGGTAAAAACTGTTCGCCCCATTGCATTTCTTGGATGTCCTAATGTAGCTGGTGCAGCATATTGCCTGTTGTCTACTCTCCAAGTGATATTTAACATGCTACCCATTTGTATTCTACTTACATTAAATGGTTCGATGTCAATGCATGTATATTTATCATCAATATCATCCAAATATGTTACAATTATCTCTGGCCCACTCCAAAAAGTATCATGAGGAATGCTGGGGCCTATTCTCAACATACCTTTAGGTATTCCAACAAAATACAAAATAACATCTACAAGCGGTAAAAACTCATCACATGAGAACCACACTTGAAAATATGGTAAACAGGGAGTCGGTCCGCCCCACATTACTAATGCAGGCTCCGGTTCAAATCCTCTATCGCGGGCTTGTATTGCCAGTGTGTCGTTTATAAGACATACGACTTCTCGCAACAATGCAAACCTTGCATCAAAACCTGCTTCCAGCGCATCATGGTAAGTAATTTGTCGGGGAGTTCTTGAAAATAAAATAGCGTCATAGTACCCTTCATTTACAAAAATTGCATTATAAAATCCCGGGTGCAAGTGCAAATTTTCTGGTAGCCTAGAATCCGCTCCCAGCGGGTTAGCTGCATCTCTCTGCATAATCAAATCCTGCACAATGGATATTAGTTCATCAATATCCCTATCTGCATCCGATGCAAAAACAAGCGTTGACATTCCAAATAACAAACAAACTACAAAAAATAAACTTATAGTTGCTTTATACATATACAATTCCTCCTAATTTGTGTGTTTTTGCAAGTTGAATATCAAAATAGATTGCAACTTACAAAATATGATGTAGCAGCATCTTCTCATTTCCACAAACAAGATGCTTCAATCATACCTTTCGCAAACAACACTGTCAATGAAATTTACGCAAAATAATGAAATTCATGGAAGCATGTAAAGGTATGTTTTATCAGCCACCAAAACAACAAACCCCTGCAACGCAGCTATATTCACCGCTTACCGCCTTCCCCTGCCTATTTACAAGCGCAAGTTGCTTTGTTTAGCTGAATATAGCGTAAAGCAAAAATTTGCTTGCGCATAGTGTCAGAAGGTTGAAATAAAAAATTTATTTTTTCAACCTTCT
This sequence comes from Bacillota bacterium, assembly GCA_009786175.1. Next base: position 6,639 of record WQTQ01000112.1, read on the forward strand.
GACACTATTCATACCATAAATTTAATAGTATTTTAATAATTGGTTTGTAAAACCAAAATCAGGTAATTGCCAAATTAATTACCTGACCCCCTGATATCAGGGGGTAGCGAAACGCAAATTCCATTTAGCAAAGGAGGTTGGTGTTGACATGAAAAAGATTAAAGCAACTGCGGCAGCTGTACTGTGCGCAATGTTTATGGCCTTACCCGTATTTTCTATTGGGGCAGCATACTATTGCAAAAACGAGTATATTTCCGAATCTTCCCAGGATGACATATCGCCTATTAACATAGGCACTCCGGTAGACAATGATGAATAACCCAAAGGGTGGTCAAATTCAATACCAAAGTGTTCCTTTACATGATTGCGAATTATATCGGCATCTTCTGCTAAGCCATACTTGGCAAACATGGCAGAGCCATAAAAAGCCATTGCATGAAAAGGAACACTTTCTTGTTTTTGCCCCAAATCCTGCATATTGCATGCCTGGTTTAAAATAAACCTTGTCATCATAATAAAACGCTTATGCTTTAAACAAAACTTTTTGCCCTTGTACACAAGCTTCATAGCTGTTTTTGTACTTTTTTTACTCCCCAATGCGCGGGAATAATTGTACAACACAGCACTGTACATGCGCTTTTTTTCATCTTCGTCAACAATATGCTTGTCCATTGTCTCAAGTAAACACTTGTAAATTTTTCTGCCGCGGTTTTGTTCCTTTGGGTCACCGCTTTCCACATAATAGTTAGCCAACTGGTTAATAATTACAATTTCGTAATAACTAAGCCTGTAATTAGCTATGTTTTTCTCGTCAAAGTCCGGAAGGGTAATACTTAAAGCCTCGTACAAAGCATTCAAATATTTTAGTTTGTTCTCTCCTCGCTTTTTTTCTATCATCGTCGCTTCTGCATGTAAAATAAATTGCTTGTTTATACTGCGCTTGCAAAACCCGCTGTCTTTTAACTGCTGCAACAGTTCCTTTGCTTTATCAAAATGCTTAATGACCAAAAGAGTATTAACTTCATCCCTAATCTGTTTTTCGTTAAAATCCTTAAGCCTTGGGAATGTAGTAAAATAATGGTTTATATGCCGCCCAAGCCGCTGCATTAAAACTTCCATGTAGTACACATTGCCTACAACCGAGCCGTTTTCTATTTTTGCTAAATTGTTTCCGGAGCATATTCCTCTGCTCAACTCTGCTCTGCTAATGCGTCCCCCATCACGCACTTTCCAAATAAACTCGCCAATGTAATTACAACTTACCCAACGGCCGATTTTATTGCTTTCCATGGGCGGGGGTAATAAATCCAGATGTTCTACACCATAAGTTTCAAACGTTATGTTAAATATTTCCTTTGCATCTTTTAACACTTTAAGCAGCATGTCCTTATCATGCTGTATGGCATAGCCAAAAAAAGCGTACTCCAACAAAAGACGGCAATATTGTGTATTGCCAATTTTAATCATGCAGTGGGCTAATATAGGGTCCACTTAAAAACCCCAACAAATTTTTTGATACCGTTTACGGAAAAAGAAATCCGCCTGCAAGAAGCAGATAGCCAAAATCATCCAAATAATAAGC
>WQTQ01000113.1 GCA_009786175.1 Bacillota bacterium
TTGCCAAAAATATCGTCGCCAACGCAGCCCATCATAGCGCATTTTGCGTCCAGGCGCGCGCAGGCAACCATGCCGCTGGCAACTTTGCCCCCGCCCTGCCAGTTTAGCTGGTTAATGCGCTCGCCGTAATCCGGCATAGGAAATTTGCTAAGGTTTACGTTTAAATCCATACAGGGCATGTCAATGCCCACAACATCGTACATACGCGCCTCCTACTTATCTATGTTGGTCTACCAGGATTGGATTCCCGTCGGGGTCTTCGATAATAAAGCTGGCGGGGCCTGTTGTAGCCACGTCTGCGCCGTCTATTATTTTTATTCCCTTTGCCCGCAATTCTTCTTGTACAACCCTTACGTCTTTGAACGGGTTTACTTCGTTGGCATTACTATCCCAGCCCGGGTTAAATGTTAGTATGTTTTTGTCAAACATGCCCTGAAACAGCCCTATTACGCAGTCATCATTCCGCATAATCAGCCAGTTTTGCTTAATGTCCCCGCCAAATACATAAAACCCTAACTTCTCGTAAAAATCCTTGGAAGCATGTATGTCTTTGACGGTTAGACTTATGGAAAATGCACCTATGGTCATGTTGTCACCGTCCTATTCACAATTGGATGGTCCTCATTTAACTGTAATAAATCCCACAAATTCCCGTACAAATCCTTAAATACGGCAACCACACCGTAGTCAGCTTCCTTTGGTTCCCGCACAAACTCAATTCCCTTGGAAACCATATCGTTGTAATCTCTCCAAAAGTCATCTGTATTCAAAAACAGAAAAACACGCCCGCCTGCTTGAGAACCGATGTATTTCTCTTGCTCTTCGTTGGACGCTTTGGCTAGTAACAGAGTTGTTCCCCGCGAACCGGGAGGGGCAACTACCACCCATCTCTTATCCTGTTCCGGCTGGTAGGTATCGTCCAGAAGCTGAAAGTTTAGCTTTTTTGTATAAAATTCGATGGCTTCGTCGTAATCCCGCACTACCAGCGCAATATGCACAATTGCTTGCTTCACAACAGTCACCCCCTACAACGAAAATTTATTAGGGTTCAGCAGCCGTATTTTCCCCCGCATAAACTCTACCATGGGTTCTTCCAGACTGTTAACCAGGCTGTACGCATCTTTGCGCTTAGTCCTTGCCATAATGGCATCCAACGCATTGTAATAAGCCCGGAAATATTCTGTGGCCAGGTTGAACTTGCTTATTCCCAGGTTAACGGCTTCCTGTATCTGCTCGTCGGGGATGTCGGAACTGCCGTGCAGCACAAGCGGTACTTCCACTGCCTTGCGAATGGCCTTGATACGTGCAAAATCCAACTTTGGCGTTTGCACATACGCGCCGTGGGCGTTGCCTACGGCAACTGCAAGGGCATCACAGCCTGTTTCCCACACAAAATTCCTGGCCTGGTTAGTGTCGGTAAAGTGGCTGCTGTTGGTTATGTCGTCTATATTACTGCCGGAGCCCACGTGTCCAAGTTCGGCCTCTACGTCTACGTCAAAAATGTGGGCAGCACGTACTACCGCGGCGGTAAGAGCCACGTTTTGCTCATATGGCAACGCAGAACCGTCCACCATAATAGACGGGAACCCGTCTTTTATCCCGCTTGCGGCTACGTCATAATTTGTGGAATGGTCGAGATGTACAGCTACGGGCACTGACGCACCCTGCGCCAGGGTTATGGCCATATCCGCAATAAATTTCTGGGAAATGAATGAATTAAAGCCCGGATAGAACTGGACGATAATAGGCATTCTTTCTTGTTCTGCCGCTTTAACGGCCCATTTTACGGTTTCGAAATTAAAAGTATTTGCGGCTATTACGCCGTATTTATTTTCCGTTGCGTGGGCTAAAATAGACTTTGTTTTTACCAATGGCATGTGGGTGTCCCTTCCTTATGTATACTATTGGCATTATTATACAGCCGGATGTACGGAATAACAAGAAAAAAAGCAAGTCCCCCCTGATATCACATCCGCCAATGTGATATCAGGGGGGACTTCAATTATAATCATTTTTTATCTTGACTACATATTACATGGCATAGATACTGAAACTACACAGCCGCCGTCCGCGCCGCTTTCTATTTTAAGCTCGCCGCCTAACTGTTCTGTCAACCAGTAGCAGATGCATAATCCTATGCCGTTGCCGTGGGGTTTCGCCTGCAAGTTATCCACATATTCCCCATTGTTGTGAATAGTGACGCGCAAACAGCCGCCTTTTTGTGCGGCATAAACCGCTATATACCTGTCGTGGTTTGTTTCCGTCACGGCTTCTGCGGCGTTTTTAAGCAGGTTGGAAAAAATAAGGCGTACGTGCTGCTCGTTTGCGTAACACAGCAGCGACGGTTCCGCGTTTAGGGAAAAAGAAATACCGGGCATGGCGGCCTGGTATTCCTTTACCATTTCTGACAGGGTTTCCGTGATGTCTATTACACAAGGGGATGTTTTATTATGGGCTGCCAACAGTAATTCTTGCACCAAATCGCAAATGTCCAGCAGTGCTTGTTGAATATAATTGCAATATCCGTCAATGCAAGGGGATACATCCGACTGGCGTATTAGACTAACATATGCCATTGCCAACGCCGCCGGGCTTTTTATTTCGTGGGCCAAGGCCACTGCCATGTTAGGCATCATCGCTGTGGCAGGGCAATTGTCCGGCCCGCAACAATATGATCCGGGTCTTCAAGGCCGTTTAGTGCCATAATTTCTTCCACCATTCCCACGTTACCAAAGAAATACAGGCTAATCCCAAGCAGGCTGTCACCGGGCCGGATTGTGTATGTGGCCGGGATAGATGGCATTGCTGCTTCCGAATAGTAATAGGCCTGCGGCAGCGGTTCGGGGGATGGCAGCGGTTCTGGCTGAGGCAGATATACCGGTTCTGCCGACGGCGGTGCGGGCTGAACCGGCGGCTGCGCTTCAACGACTTCTTCCGGCGTGGCTGTGTCGTACACATGGGTGTCGAAATGCGCACTGCTTTCCGGTACAACAGGTGGGTTTGTTTCTGCAAAAACCGGGGCAAACTCTAAGTTAGAAATTTGTGCAAACAAATTCCTGTGTGCGGTGACTAATTGACGTATTTCACCTTCCATACGGTCTATCCGGTCTTGGTTTCGTATCAGCCCCACCCCCATTACAAATGACACCACAAACAGCACCGCGCACAAACCGGCAAGCAGGCTTGAAGGACGTTTTTGGTCTGCCCGCAAGCCCCGCCTCTTTAGGCGGTTTACCCGGTGGCGTCGAATCACTTCTTCCGGGTTTGCTATGTGATGTGTGGTTATCTCGTTGTGGTCATCTTCATAGTCCTCGTGCATACCTTGTAAAGTATCGTATTCATCCGGTACCCCTTCCACCGTGGTAAGTTCGACAAACGTGGGCGGCGGTGGGTAATCTGCAGTTTTGTTGGTTAACATATACTCGTGCATGTTTACATTTTTTTCGTAGTATATGAAGTAGCCGCCAACGTCCGCAAGCCTGTCTGCAGGTGTTACGGCATTTGGGTTAGCCGCGTAAAACGCATTAACGCGCTCTAGCGGGTCCATTACAAACAGCACTTGGTATGGCTTTGTAAACTGGCGCAAATGATATGCGGCATAACGTTGGTTTAAGTAGGTGCCATAGCTTGGCTGGGATTGCATCCAGCCTACAACCTCTTGCCCGGGGAAATGCTCTTCCAGCATGGCTTCGGCATATTCGGCACTTTTGTGTGAAAAGCGCAGATACCCTTCCGCCTGTTCGGCATACATGCCGTAAATCGCGCCCGATATAAACAGAAAAGATTGGCCGTCTATCAGCATGTGACGTCCTACCAGGTAAGCAAGCCGTTCGTCATACCCGCCGGACGCCGCATACTGCTGCAGAAAGGTGCATACGTAATCTTCCATGTAGATACGTAACCCGCTTCCAATACTGCCTATTTGCTTTATGTTGGCAGGTAATGTAAAATCGTTCATATCACTAACTCCTTTCTTTTTATGGTACAAGCGTATCATACGGAAAAGTAAATTATTGGTAAAACATGAAGTCGAAAAAAAGTTTTCATCTTCAATCAACGACTTGAAGCGACAGGGAGGCATTTTAATGAACGAGTTTTATTGCAAACACAAGTACCGCATAGACCGCGCCGCGTTTTTTGTGCTTATTACCATTGTTGTTTATGTATTTTTTACGGTACTGTTCTCGTATCTTGCTCCGTTTTTCTTTGGGCTGCTAATTGCTTTATTAATGGAGCCGCTTGTGCGTATAATTACAAATAAACTGAAATGGAAGCGTTGGATTGCGTCACTAATTTGTCTGTTGGTTTTTATAGCCCTAATTAGCAGCCTTGGGGCGTGGCTGGTTACAACACTAATCCGTCAGGTTTCTGCTTTTGTGGAATCTGCCCCGGTACACATAGAGGTCCTTGGCGAGCAGTTTGACGATGTTAATTTACGCCTGGCGCGGCTGGAAGACGCCTTGCCGGAAGGCTGGTATATCCCAAACATCGAAGAAATATTGCTTGCATTGGTAACCATTTTTTTAGGCGAAGGTGTCCGCGACCAAGGCGTTCGCCTGGCAACAATTGTTCCAAATTTTTTCTTAAATACGATTATCGCGTTAGTGAGCGCGCACTTCTTTATATCGGATAGGGAAAACATATTTAATTCTATTAAAAAAGTGTGCCCCAAATGGATATCCGGCCAAATGAGCCAAACAAAGAAAGGCTTTTCCCGTGCAATGGGCGGATACTTCCGCGCCCAGTACATTCTTATGCTGGTTGTGGGTATTATCAGCATTGTAGGGCTGTTGATATTGGGCAATCCATACGCCCTGTTACTTGGGTTATTACTTGCTGCTTTAGACTTTTTGCCAATTGTGGGAACCGGGGCTGTTTTTGTACCTTGGGCACTGCTTAGCCTTGCAATGGGCGATTTCCGCCATGCAATTGGTTTAGCGGTTATTTACGGGGTTATAACTATTACACGGCAAGTGATGCAGCCAAAAATCTTGGGCGATCAAATGGGGGCCCACCCACTGGCGTCACTAATGTCGATATTTATAGGCTTTCGTATATTTGGGCTTTTGGGACTGGTAATTGGCCCGTCCCTGCTTATGATTTTTACCGCAATATACGAAACAAGACAGGAAGAAGAGGAGAGAATATAATATGTACGATACAGCAGAACGAAAAGAGAGATTCATTTTAATAGCCGTCGAGAAAGATAATACGGACAGCGAAACCAATTTAAATGAACTAAGCCTATTGGTAGACACCGCAGGTGCTAAAGAAGTGGGGCGGATTATACAAAAACGGGATGGCGTACACCCCGGCCACTATATTGGCAAGGGCAAAATAGACGAAGTAATGGCTCTTGTAGACGCAATGGACGCAGACGCCGTAGTTGCAGACGATGAACTTACCGCCAGCCAGCAGCGCAACCTTGCCCAGCGGCTAAATGTTAAAGTTTTAGACCGCACCATGGTAATTTTAGACATATTCGCCCAACGGGCCCAAACCGCCGAAGGCAAGGCACAGGTAGAGCTTGCCCAACTAAAATACAGTCTCTCCCACCTTACAGGGCTTGGGGTGTCCTTGTCCCGCCAAGGCGCAGTTGCTGCCCATGGCGGCGTAGGTAACCGCGGCCCCGGTGAAAAAAAGCTGGAATTGGACCGCAGGCACATCCGCAACCGCATAGACCAGCTTAACAAAGAATTGAAAGAACTGCGGGAAAACCGCGCCCTTCTGCGTAAAAAGCGCGAAAAGCAAGAAATCCCCGTTGTGGCACTTGTAGGCTACACCAATGCGGGCAAATCTACCCTGTTAAATGCCCTAACCGGCGCAGGTGTTTTGGCAGAAAACAAATTGTTTGCCACCCTAGACACCACAACCCGCAAAACAGAACTGCCCGACGGCGGTGCCGAAATACTTCTTACAGACACCGTAGGTTTTATCAATAAACTGCCCCACCACTTGATACAGGCCTTCCGCGCTACATTGGAAGAAACCCGCTTCGCGGATATTTTGATACACGTGGTAGACGTATCTTCGCCCCAATACAAGCAGCAAATGGAAACAGTTTACGAGACGCTTAAAGGCCTGGAGTGCCTGGATAAGCCCATTATTACGGCGTTCAATAAAATTGACGCGCTGGAAGACCCCACCCAAACCCCGGCAGACACCAGGGCAGTACACACAGCACCAATATCCGCAATGGAAGGCACAAATATTCCGGTGCTGCTTAAAGCCATAGAAGACGTAATAGATTCCATGCGCAGCAAAGTAGCGGTGCTGATCCCCTACAGCCATGGCGGCCTTGTAAGCCAAATTCACGCAGCCTGCAAGGTACTTAACGTGGAAAACCGGGAGGACGGCACGTACATGGAGATATATGCTACAGATGAAATTGCGTCTAAGGCGAAGGGGTATGTGGTGTAAGACCTGCTTCTTGCTTTGCAACCACTGAATATCCACTTTATTCACAAAACAGTCACTTTATTCACTCGACAAAAGTGACTGTTTTGCGTATAATGTTATTTACTCAACTGTCAAAGGAGCATGATTATGGCATACGAAACTGAAAAAATAGAATTTAAGTCAAATACACTTGGTGATATTTACAAAGAGATTATTGCCTTTGCGAACACAGACGGCGGCTTTCTGCATATTGGTATAAACGATGACGGAGAAGCTACTCCACTACTTGATGTGGATGATACCTATACACGAATCACAAACGGCATTCGGGATGCCATTGCGCCGGATGTGACAATTTTTGTGAAGTACACTCTTGCAGACAATAAAGCCATCCATATCGAAATAGGTGAAGGTTCCTACAAGCCCTATTACTTAAAATCAAAAGGAATAAAACCATCCGGTGTATACGTCCGTCAAGGCTCATCATCTGTACAAGCATCTCCGGAACAAATCCGTCAAATGATTAAAAATGCAGATGGTGACATTTTTGTAGAATTGCGTTCATTGGAACAAGAACTGACCTTTAATTTCTGTTCGGAAATTTTCGCAAAAAATAAAGTTGAATTTTCACAGGATAAATACAATATCCTTGGGATTCGTAACCACGCACAGCAGTTGTACACGAATTTAGGGTGGCTTCTTTCTGACCAATGTACTCACAGCGTAAAGGTAGCTGTATTTGTTGATGAGCAAAACACGATTTTCCGTGATCGCAAGGAGTTTACCGGTTCTGTATTAAAACAGTTAGAGGAAACTTTTGATTATCTTCAGCTTTGCAATAAAAATCACTCTATTATTGACGGGCTTGTGCGAAAAGACTATTGGGATTACCCGTCAGACGCTGTTCGTGAAGCACTCTTAAATGCACTTCAACATCGTGACTATGGGTTCTCTGGCAGCATCATTATCAATGTAAATGACAAGCAGATGGAGTTCATTTCCATTGGTGGATTGCTTCCCGGTATTTCGACAGAGGATATTCGTAACGGCATATCACAGACGCGTAACGAAAACCTTGCGAAAGTTTTCCAAAGACTAAACTTCATAGAAACTTATGGAACAGGAATAAGGCGTATTTTTAAACTTTACGAAGATTGCCCTGTTCCTGTTACGATAGATGTAACTCCAAACTCCTTTCGGATAACTTTGCCAAACATGAATGCTGCAAAAGAAAGCTTGGCATCTTCAATTAAGAGTCCATTAACTCCACAAATGCAAACCTTGCTCAATTATCTAAAAGAGCATGAAGATGCTTCTGATGAGGAAGTGCAGGCATTATTGGGCATTAAGCGAACGCGGGCATTCAACTTGACAAAACAGATGTCGGATGCAGGATTGTTGACGATTGTAGGGCGTGGAAAAAATCGCAGATTTGTTTTGACTGAAATCCCGTGATGATAGATTCCTGGGGTTTTTCTATGGTGTATCATTTCATTTAATGGTACAGGTACTTTTATACAAGGTATAATACCAATTGTTATGCTCTTTACTTTTATTTCAATATGATTACCGTGAATAACCTCATCAACATTGTAGCAATAAGTGCATTTTGCATTACATGCTGAAAGGATTTCTATATACAGTCCACTAACAAAATTTTTCACGTCAAGACACCTTCTTTACCAAAACACCCTTATCAACAAAATCTGCAATAGCTTCATTAAAGTCAGTCCATAGCTCTAACTCGTCAAGTGTTTATGTCAAGCGAAAAACCAGCCACTATTCTAATTGAAAAACCAGCCACAACAGATACGAAAAAAAGGTATAATAAATAATGCAACGATGTGGTTTTA
>WQTQ01000114.1 GCA_009786175.1 Bacillota bacterium
CCGTAAACCCCGACTGCATAGAAGTCAATCCAGCGCCGGGTGAGGAGCCCGCCGCCGCCGCGAATAAAGTCATCAAGGGGTGACATTGGGCAGTAGAAGCTTATCATGCCGCCGCCTGCGTTGTTCGGGCTCATAGCACCAACTGCTAAGTTGGGGTTTTCCCTAGGGTCGTCTTGCCCCGGATACTGGGTGAAGTGGCCGCTTATGATTGAGCGGATTATTCCGAAGTACCGTCCGGGCCCCAGTTGGCCGGGAACGAGCGGCTCGGGCCTATACATGAGGCCAAAGGGAACCCTAATTCTGTACGTGCCGCTTGTGAGGATAAGCTGCCCGTCGTACCAGCCTGCAGGTGCTCCCCATTCGACCACCATTTGGAAGGTGAATGTATGCACCGGGCCGGTTGTGACAGAGTTCACAAGGTCTAGCCTGACCAGCGAATGGTCGCTGAGCCGCGGGTGGTCGCTGAGCCATGCCACCTCGTGAGTCCACGTGCCGGTTCCGGGATTGTAGATTGTTACAGTAAGCTCATGAGTGTACAAGTCTTCGCCTACTTCAGGCGCGGTGTGATACCCGAAGCTCATCGAGGACATTGCCATGAAAGGCCACTCGATGTCGTCGGGGTAGTCTAGATTAGGCATGATAGGGACGTCGTGGACTACCGTAGCGAAAGCGCTCTGCTGGAAAGCGCGCAATGGCTGGATAAAGCCTGCGCCGATGGTGCGGGTCGATTCAAACGGGTCCAGGTAACGGTTCTGATTAAGGTACCTTGACGTGTTCATGAGCCTTGCTTTGACTTCGTAAGGCTCCATCCCGTCACCCGGCCGTTGCTCGCCATACTGGACGAGAAGGGCGGCAAAGCCTGCCACCACAGGAGCCGACATGGACGTTCCGGTTGACAGCATGAATGCGTTCTGCCACACGCCATTGGCCAGGAACCCGGGTACGGCAGACAAAATCCTGCTGCCCGGGGCAACCACGTCAGGTTTGATGTGGTAAGTGTGAGCAACAGGCCCGCGGCTGGATGATGGGGCAATCCGGTCGGGAGCGGGAACCGTCTGGAGGCCGCCAACCATGATTGTGCCCGTGGTTCCGGCTGTGCCGAAACGAGGGGCACTCGCGAAGTCCGACGCCAGGATGGGCATACGGTTTGTGCCTATCACCCCGTGAAGGAGGGTATTCGCGCCAATAAGGTTGTTGCGCTCGTCGTCAACTATGAGAACGGCAGCGGAGCCAATGAGGTACGCAAAATAGTGTAAGGCCGTCAGGGGAACATCTCCGCGGTTGACAACAGCAGTATGCGGCGGCACAAAGCCCGGTCGGCCGGGGAGAAACACGGTGTTCACCCAGTGCTGAACGGCACCGAAGGGTATTATTGGGTTTCCGTCGTCGTCAAATCCGATGTTGGCATCAAGCAGTCCAAGCACATGGCCGAAGGATTCCCAGCCCCAGGTTCCCACAAGCTGCGTAATGTCGCAGTGCAGGCTCCAGCCGATGGGCATTACATTGGCCTGAATTCCGTTTACTAGAAACGTGGGTGCCAAAAACATGGGAGAGCCGGTAAACTGCGAGTTGCCGACTGTTATCGGCAAAGACGCCACACCCGGGGTGGCCATGCTGTACCATCCACGGCCGCCATCGTTGCCTGCGGCTATGACGACGTTAATGCCATCCATTACGGCAAGGTTAACCATTGCAGCCGTGGGGCTGAATGGCTGGTTGACAGACGCGCCGATGGACAGGTTCATCACGTCAACGCCAAGCGCGTGCGCTGCCGAGATTGCAAGAGGGACAGAAGCACCAATGTTGGAAGTGCCGCCGGGGACCGGTGCCAATGCGCGGAAATGGTAGAAGGTTGCGCCAGGAGCGACTGCGGCAGATATGCCCTGCACGTGGGTGCCGTGGCTTGAGCCGGGCAGATTGTGACGTTCCCGTGGCAGTGTTTCCATCGGGCTGAAGTTGTGCGGACGGAGGCCTTCTTCAGCAGGGGCATTGTCGCCGTGTATTGCCCGAATTTGTTGATTAACAAAGTCGTAGCCCCTGTGGGTCAGTATTACCCCGTTGTCTCCGATTGTGGTGATTCCGGTATTCACTTCTAACCGCTGTGAGTGGAACATCGGGTGGTTGTAGTCAACGCCCGAATCAATTACAGCAATGCGAACGCCTTGGCCTCTCAATTCGTCTGTTATTCCCATGGCGCGGATGGCATCGATGTTGAAATAGTTAAGGGAGGGGCGCAGGATTACGGATAAGTCAACATCTGGCAAGTCGAATGGTAAGTCGAAGGGCACTATCGCAGCCATATCCGCTTCAATGATGTGAAGAGTAATCGGCTCGCTGTAAACCCTGCCCGTATTCTCGCTGTAAATGTCTTCGTTATATATGTCCTCGCTCTCAAGAACATAGTCAATTGCAAGCAAATAAGCCCCTGCATCGTTACGCGTGATATCTTCAAGATAGAGGTAAATAAAGCCTGCATACAAGGTGTCGAAATCTCCCGTGGCAACGACACTCACTTGGCCGTATGCGTCCGTGAAAAGCCATGTGTATTTGGCATACAGCACCGTTTCACCGGGGTCGTAGAGGTTCACCCAAAACGCCAGCTCTGTGGAATCTTCGTAGTTGAGGTCAACAGTCACGACCGGGTTTACCGGGGCGATTTCCCAAAGATAGTAGAATGGGACGTCAGGAGTCGGAGTTTCCGGTTCGTCGTTATATTCAGGGTACTCGGGGTATTCGGCATACTCAGGGTACTCGGGGTATTCTGGGTACTCCGGGTACTCGGGATCTTCCGGATACTCGGAATACTCAAGATACTCGAGATCTTCCGGATACTCGGGATACTCAAGATACTCGAGATCTTCCGGATACTCGGGGTCAAAGAAAATATAGTACTCGAAGCTATCTTCGATGTAGAAATTGTAGTTTGGAGTAACAGCAAACACCTCGGGCAGACCGGCAATCTGCTCGACCATGTGGGCAGGCACCCTCATAAACACTGCATTCATCAGACAGTGGAGGCGGGCGAAAATTTGAACGCCGCCGGTCCTGCCAAAAGGAGACACCAAACCACTCAACTGGCTGTCAAAAGCAGCGTGAGCAGCCAAGGCCATTGCATCGTAGTCTGCAACTCTCATCCTGCCATCCATTCCAAGCATGTCGGCAATTGGATGCTGTGCTTCTGCCAACAGCCGCAATGCGACGGCAGGCGGTGTGCGGAACCTGACGATAATCTCAACGATTTCGTTCGGGTTTGTTAAGGCGTAATCTCCCTCAAAACCGACCGCGCCGACCGGCCTGCCAAGCGTGTACGCGGCCACTTCCATCTCACCGGCATGGCGCGCTGCAATCTCAAGCTCGCGGCCCGGAATGTAAATCCATTCCTCAGACCTGACGACCCTCATTCCGTGAAAATACTCGAGAATTTCGTCATCATACACAAAATGCGCTACGTCGTACCATTGCTTGTAGTTGTTGTCTTCAGCCGCCGCATCGGCTGCTGCTGCAAACGCCGGGGTTATCATTGTGGGCAGCCAAATGGCTACGCTCAGCAGAACAGCCAGCGTTTTTGTAAATAGCTGTTTCCAGTACCTTTTCACTGCTATTTCCTCCTTCTTTTTTTGGCAATCTCGTTGCCGGTCTGTGACAATACAGTAGGAGCATTCGTTGCACATACGCCTTTGCGCATGGTATAATGAGTTATAATACAGCCACTTCAATATGTATAATAACCCCTTGGAGCAACGCACTAAAAATATAACAGCCATATTCGGTTGCGGTAAAGCGACGATTTTGTACCAAGACAGGAGGGGCATATGCTGTTAAATACAAATGCTTTAATAAAAAAACTGCGTATAGCGCAAGGTATGACACAAGAAAAACTTGCAGAGGGAATATGCTCGCGCGAGACTATCTCTAAAATTGAAAAAGGCGAACGTAAGCCCGACTGGTTTATTTTGCAGAATGTACTGCAACGCCTTGGTGTAAATTTAGATGAATTTATTAACGATATAAATGAGTTTGCATCTGAGGATGTAGCATATGTAGAAAAAAAGCATGATGAATTAAAGCGACATTTTGAAGCCTTCGAGCAAGAAGAAATGAAGAAAATACTGGATGAACTCGAAAAGGATAAACGCTTTACCAAGTCGTCTTCAAAAAGCGGAGGGCGCGGTTACCATGTCTTTTTACGCTTTAAGGCCGCACTTCATTTATCCGGGCCATACCAAGATTTGAATGCATGTGTAGACTATGCAATAGAGTGTATTAAGTTGAACCGTCCGGATTTTGATTTGGATAAAATCTCTGATTATTTTTTGTCGCCGGAAGAAATTACACTACTTAGCCTAATAGCCGTAGCATATAAAGGGCTTTACGGCATTTCCAAAACCATTGAAATTTTTCACAAAGTTAAAACTCATTACGAAGAGCAGTACATGATAAACATTCATAACAACCGCCGTTACCGGGAACTTCTGTTAAACATTGCTTCAGCATTAAGATTTGCAGGGCGGCATGAAGAATGTCTGGAGATTGCAGAGTACGGTTTAAAATACGCCTTTATTCATAACGAAATGCGCGCCTGCTTTATTTACATGAACCACATTGCCTGGTGTCTGATGAAGCTTGGCCGCAGAAAAGAGGGCGAGGAACAATACAAGAAATGTCTGATGTTTGCCTACGTGCTTGGCAGTCACTCTGTTATAAGTTTTGAAGAAGCCAAAAAAGATTATGAAGAAGCATTTGGCGGAAGCATAAATTTGTCTTTGCCATGGTAATTTGTGAGTTAGTAAGTCGGGCGTTGCAAAATTTCACCCCCTGATATCACACTCATTGGTGTGATATCAGGGGGTAAAGCCAAAGTGCCATTATGGCACCAATACATAAGAACGGGCCAAATGCCATGTATCCGTCAAAATTTTCGTCACTTGACAACCGCTGCTTTATCATCAAATAAACAGCGAAGGGAAAACTGACAAGAATAGCGAAAAAGAATGCCCAAAGGGTTGCTTGCCAGCCCAAAAATATTCCGACTACTGCCATTAGCTTAACATCACCATAACCAAATCCGTCCTTTTTCCATAGTAAAAGAGCGATTCTGTCGATTAAAAGTAACGGTACCGCACCTGCAATTACGCCCAAAAGGGCATTCTGCCAGGTAAGCGAGTAGGGGAGGGCAACCCATAACACACTGGCAATTGCCCCAAAAATAAGCAGCACATCGGGGATTTCCCGGGTATCCCGGTCTATAAACGATACGGTTAGCAAAACAAACGCGAAAATACACAAGGGAATGACAGACAGAGTAGGGGAGAAACGCGCCATTGAAGCAAATAACAGCCCGCACATAAGCTCAACTAATGGATACCGCACGCTAATTTTTGCTTTGCACATGCGGCATCGCCCGTGTAAAATCACCCAGCTAAATATGGGAACCAAATCAACTGCAGATAACCGCCTTTGGCATGACGGACATGCTGAAGGCGGTTTAATAACAGATATTTTACGGGGCAGGCGGTAAATCACCACATTAGCAAATGACCCAAAAAGCAGCCCGATAACAAAAACAAAATATTCCATACTACATATACTTCTTCATGGCAAGAATTTCGTCACGTATGGCGGCGGCTTGCTCAAATTGCAACTCTGACGCGGCTTGCTTCATTTTTTTCTCCAGCTTTTTGATTGCGGCCACAATTTCTTCCCGGCTCATAGATTCCGCGTCTTTGGCAAGGGTAGGGGAGGTTTGTTCTACAACTTTTGTTAGCTGGATACGTTCGTGGATTTTTTTGACTATGGACACAGGCGTTATGTTATTCCGCTTGTTGTATTCCTCCTGGATTGCGCGGCGACGGTTTGTTTCGGTAATTGCGGCACTCATGGAATCTGTAACCGTATCCGCGTACATAATAACCCGTCCGTCAACGTTCCTGGCTGCACGGCCAATCGTTTGTATTAATGAAGTGTTGGAACGCAAGAACCCTTCCTTGTCCGCGTCTAAAATTGCCACAAGAGCGCATTCGGGGATGTCTAATCCTTCACGCAAAAGGTTAATTCCTACAAGCACGTCAAAAACGTCCATGCGCAATTCACGGATAATTTCCAGCCGTTCCAGCGTGTCAATGTCCGAATGCAGGTAACGCACACGTATGCCCGCGTCTTTAAGGTAACTTGTCAAATCTTCCGCCATGCGCTTAGTAAGCGTTGTAACCAGTACTTTTTGCCCTTTTTCCGCAACAGCGTTACATTCGCCGATAAGGTCATCTACCTGCCCTTTTACCGGGCGGATTATCACCGGCGGGTCTAACAGCCCTGTTGGGCGGATAATTTGCTCTACTTCCAGTTCCGTATGCTCATGTTCGTACTTGGCAGGGGTTGCCGAAACAAATAGCATTTGCGGGATTCTGGCTTCAAATTCCTCAAATTTTAATGGGCGGTTATCCATTGCGGAAGGCAGGCGGAAACCGTATTCCACCAAGGTTTCCTTACGGGAACGGTCGCCTTTATACATGCCGCCAACCTGCGGTATAGTTACGTGGGATTCGTCCGCCATAATCATAAAATCACTGGGGAAGTAGTCCAGCAGGGTGTACGGCGTGGAGCCAGGCTCCCGCAGGGAAAGGTGCAGCGAGTAGTTTTCTATCCCGTTGCAAAAGCCCACTTCCTGCATCATCTCTAAGTCGTACCTGGTACGCTGCATCAGCCGTTGGGCTTCCAATAACCTTCCCTGGTTATTTAAATACCTAAGCCGTTCTTCCAGCTCTGCGTCTATGCGCTTGATAGATTCCCGCATACGCTCACTGCCGGTAACATAGTGAGATGCAGGGAAAATAACAATATGGTCGCGTGTAGTATGCACCTCACCGGTGAGTACGTTAAATTCGGAAATACGCTCAATTTCATCACCAAAAAATTCCACACGAAGAGCCTCATCCGCCAATGAAAACGGTGGGAAAATTTCCAGCACATCACCTTTTACGCGAAACGTACTGCGGGTGAAATTAACATCGTTGCGGTTGTACTGGATTTCTACCAAGCGGCGCATAACATCGTCACGGTCCCGGGTCATGCCAACCCGCAAGGACAACATAAGGTCGCGGTATTCATTGGGATCACCAAGGCCGTAAATACAAGACACAGACGCGATAATTATTACATCCCGCCGCTCGAACAGCGCAGATGTGGCAGAATGGCGCAAACGGTCAATTTCCTCGTTTATGGCAGAATCTTTCTCGATGAAAGAGTCCGTAGACGGCACATAGGCCTCCGGCTGGTAGTAGTCGTAGTAACTGACAAAATACTCTACAGCGTTATTGGGAAAGAACTCTTTAAACTCGCTGTAAAGCTGGGCAGCCAGTGTCTTGTTATGAGCCATTACCAACGTAGGCTTTTGCAACTGATTTATTATGTTTGCCATAGTAAATGTCTTGCCGGAACCTGTTACGCCAAGCAGTGTCTGAAACTTTTTTCCGTTTCTAAACCCATCTACAAGGGCGGCAATGGCTTCCGGCTGGTCGCCCGTTGGGGCAAAAGTTGATTCTAATTTAAATTCCACAAATATGCTCCTCTTTTTCAATATATTTTACACAAAATGTGAAACACGCAACGTGTAATTTGGAAAAATGCCCGTCTTGCCCGGATTACACGTTTCGGGTATTTATGTGTTTGCAAGTACTATTCCTCAGGCCACCACCAGTTTACAATGTAGTTGTCCACAGCCCAACTGCCGTTTTGTACAGACATTTGCAGCCAGTAGTAGTTTACAAACTCATGGTCGCGTGTGGCTTTAACTCTTATTAAATTTTCCAAAATTAGGCTGTTTTTTATTTCATTTACGGCTATTGATTGCATCCATTCTACGCTTTCAACCATGCAATCCAAAAACTGTGTCCTTACACTCATTTCATCAAAAAATCGCAAAATTACATCAATTACTTCATCGCAAAGGGCCGTGTCTACAACTACACCATTAGGAAGCGTTCTTGTTGTCCATAACTTTTGATTAACATAGTCCGTTATGTCATAGGTTAACGCAACAAAGCTGCGAGACGGTAGCAGTTCAACAATTTCTTCGTCAATGGGAATGGCTTGCACTTCTTCACCCGTGTAATCGATATGAATATACAGCCATCTTTCATCAATTTCACACCATCCTTGACACCGCAAAAGCCTTCCCTTAGTGTCACGAACCAATGGCATAAACCCAACCTCGCGGTATTCGCCGCCCAAATACACATAAATTAATGAATTGGAACCACTGCCGGGCGGCGCGTATCTAACCCCAATAGCTGGTATACCATCACCAAAATCAAACAAATGAAAATCAATTACATACGTGAGTAACGGATG
>WQTQ01000115.1 GCA_009786175.1 Bacillota bacterium
TTCAAGAGTTCTTTCACCGTTCTTGCTAAAAACCCTCATGCTGTCGCCTAATGTGAAACTAATAAACTCGGATGGTATATCTGACAGTTTAATTTTATGAATATTTCCGTTACCGAACCAATTATCAAGAAAACTACTACCTTGCAGCACAAATGATAAAGGGTGTTTTTCTTTCGGTTTGCCGCCGTGCAATACAAACAAGTCGTATAGATATTTGTCTGTATTTATCCGGCGCGGATAATAATTTTCAAAATCTGCAAAGCGATAAAATGCTGTGGTTTCAGGGTTGTTAATTGCCATTTTATATGCCAACAGAAAAGCCTCTTCTTTAGGCAATCTACAAATATTCATAAATGGTTTACAGTTTGGATGACAGTAATGAACAATGTATACATCATCAATGTTAATCAATGGTTCTCCTCCTGTATTAATATAGCTAACCCTGCAACTCCCATGCCCTTACGCAATTCTCCAGCAACGTAGCAATTGTCATTGGCCCAACACCGCCGGGTACAGGGGTGATGTAAGACGCTTTACCGGCTATATTTTCGTAGTCCACATCGCCACAAAGCTTGCCGTTTTCGCGGTTTATACCCACGTCAATAATAACCGCGCCTTCTTTTACGTAATCGGCGGTTATAAATTTGGGCCTGCCTATTGCCGCTACAAGAATATCCGCCTGCCTGCAAATACCCGGCAAGTCTTTTGTCTTGCTGTGGCAGATTGTGACGGTGGCGTTTTCGTTTAACAGCATTAACGCCACCGGCTTGCCAACAATGTCACTACGGCCCACAACAACGGCATGTTTGCCGGAAATATCAATACCTTCCCGTTTTAACAACGTAATACACCCACTTGGGGTACAAGGCAGTACGTTTGCCTGGCCCATAGCCACAAGCCCAAGGTTGTGAGGGTGCAGACAATCTACGTCTTTTACCGGGTTAACCCGCGTTACTACATCGTGCTTACTAATTTGCGGCGGCAGCGGCTGCTGCACCAGTATGCCGTGTATGCCGGGGTCATTGTTAAGTGTATCTATCGTGTCCATTACTTCTTGCGGGGTGGCTGTTTCGGGCAGGGTGTACAAGCTAAAGCTTATGCCAACTTCTTTGCAAGCTTTTTCTTTATTGCGGATATATACCAAGGACGCAGGATCTTCCCCCACAAGAACCACGGCCAAATGGGGGTTTGCCCCACCTGTCACCTGTTTTTTTACTTCCTCACGTATTGCGGCTGCATGAGCCTTACCGTTGATTACTCTACCTGTCTCCATAAATTTCATCGTACTCCTCCCGTGTAATGGTCACTTTTCTTGGTTTAACACCGTCTTCCGGGCCAACAATACCGCGGATTTCCAGATCTTCCATCAGGCGTGACGCCCGGTTATACCCAATACGGAACTGCCGCTGCAACATACTGGTGGAAGCTTTGCCTTTAACAAGCAAGAAATCTACCGCATCATGGAAAAATTCATCCACATCGCCTTCAATATTTGCCTTGCCCGGCATGGTTATTTGTTGGATCATTTCTGTTGTATGGGTTATTGGGGCCTGGGCCTTTAAAAACTTAACCAAGCCTTCAACTTCCTTATCGGAAATAAACGCGCCCTGTATGCGAATTGGCTTGTTTTGCCCCCGGGGCAGGAACAGCATGTCGCCACGGCCAAGTAGTTTTTCCGCGCCGTACATATCCAATACCGTGCGGCTGTCTGTACCGGAAGATACGGCAAAAGCCAAACGTGACGGGATATTCGCTTTTATAAGACCGGTAATTACGTCTACTGATGGCCGCTGTGTGGCAACAATTAAGTGAATGCCCGCCGCGCGTGCTTTTTGTGCCAAGCGGCATATGGCCTCTTCCACTTCTCCCTTACAGGACATCATAAGGTCTGCAAGCTCGTCTATGATAATAACTATTTGCGGAAGCGGCGGTCCTGCATCATTTTCCGCCAAGTAACGGTTATAGCCCTTCAATT
Source organism: Bacillota bacterium (assembly GCA_009786175.1). The sequence continues at coordinate 1,976 of WQTQ01000115.1, forward strand.
CCCTGCAGCCTGTTTCCGCAAAAGCACTGTAGCGGCTTTCCATTTCCTGTACAGCCCAGTTTAACGCCCCGGACGCTTTTTTCGGGTCGGTAACAACAGGTATCAACAAATGCGGAATACCGTTGTAAACGCTTAACTCTACTACCTTGGGGTCAATCATCAGAAGTTTAACCTCGTCGGGGCGGGCTTTATACAGCAAACTTGCTATTAACGTGTTAATACATACACTTTTGCCCGCGCCGGTGGCACCCGCGATAAGTAAGTGGGGCATGTCTGCCACGTCGGCAATTACGGGGCTGCCCGCAATGTCTTTACCTACGGCAAAGGCCAGTTTGGATGAAAAATTACCAAAACGTTCGCTCTCTAATATTTCCCGCAGGAAAACGCCCTGAGGTTTTTCGTTGGGCACCTCTATTCCCACGGCAGACTTACCGGGGATTGGTGCCTCTATGCGTATCCCGTGGGCGGCAAGGCTAAGTGCCAGATCGTTGGAAAGGTTGGCGATAGAACTTACTTTTACACCGGGCCCGGGAGAAATATCGTAGCGGGTAACGGTTGGGCCAACACTAACTTCCACTACTTCCGCCTCTACACGGAAGCTGCGCAGTGTTTCTTCCAGTATGCGGGAGTTCTGTCTAACCTGGGTTGCAGACTCCGCACTGTTATTAATTTTTACATTTTTGGAAAGCAGGTCTAGGGTTGGCAGCTGAAAATTTTCATAAGTAGGTGCTGCAGGGGCAGTATGCGATACAGGCAGTGACGGTTTCTTTGCACGGCTTGCAAGAGCATACTCGTCGTATTCTACCGGGTCCGTGTCATCGTCATACTCAAACAACGGCGGGGTAGACGGCTGGGCGTCATCTACCATTCCCTTAATTACAAAACCGGCATCGCTTTTACCTTCCGAACTTTCCGGCGGGGAAGAGCTGCCCTCGGGGTCGTAAACAAAATCCACAGAAATATCTTCTTCAAAACCTTCATCTGCCCCGTCAACTTCATCGTCATCTGCAAAGGTAATAATTTTAGATTTGGTGTCTTCTTTTGGGATTTTGGCGGCACGTATAAACTGAGGAATTTCGCGGGGCGGCTTTGCATCCTTCTCGTGAATTTCTTCCTGAATAAGTAAAACTGTGTATTCTTCTTTGTCTTCGCTTTCCGTGTCTATGTCAATTAAAGCGGCTTTTTCCTCGCCATTTTTTATTACAATTTGTCTGCCGGGTACGGGCTTCGGTTTATTCTTATTAACAGGTTTAGCCGCAGGTTTTTCCTGTTCCTCTTCTTCATATTCGAAAGTATCTTCATAACGGCGGGCGGCCCTTTCTTCGTACAAATCACGTGCCTTGCCTACGCCGCCTTCCACAAGCTTTATGAAAGAACTGTTAGTAATCCACACAAGCAGAATTATAATTAGCGTACTAAATATAATTATTGCCCCGGCCCTTGCCGCCAGCGTTACAACAACACTTCCCAAAAGCGAACCAATAAGCCCGCCGGCCGCCGGATGTGCAGAACGGTATACTTCCCTAAGATATTCAAAAGCCGTATAAAAATTTTCACCCACGGGATTAACAATAACATACAGCCACGCCAGAACAACCCAGGCCAAAATAATACTGCGCCATATGGGGATACTAATTTCTTTGGAAATAAACCCTAAAAACGCAAAGCAAATAATTGCAATGGGCAGTAAAAACCCGCCCAGGCCAAACAGGCCAATAAGTATATTACGGAAAAACGGCCCTACAACCCCAAGTGTCCCCGGTGTAAACACAGCAATTAGCAGCAAAACACCGAACACCACCAGGCCAATAAGCTTTATCTCCTTTTTTATGGCCGGCGAGCTTTTGACACCCCGCGTATTTTTGTTTGCAGATGAATTTTTAGTACCACGCCCGCTTTTTGCGGCAGTTTTTTGCTTATCTGTATTTGGCATAAGAAACACCTTCATATAACATATTTAAGATGCTAAAAGTATAACATCAAACATGCCGCATGACAAACTATATAAGAGGTGAATTTACGATACATTACGAACAGGTTAAAAATGTCCTGTTTGTAACTTCCGCAAAATGTAAAAATAGTTCAAACTATAGCCAACCAACAAAACCATAAGCGAGGGCATGAAATGAATCCGATTATCCTTTCAGAAATTGATATAGAAACCGCAAAATTATTAGGCCACGGATATTCCACAAAATATAACGCGCTGCCCATAAAGCGCGAGCAAGAGCATTTATGGGTAGCCATGGCAGAGCCGGGTAACCCGGCATATTTAGCAGATTTGGCCGACATAACCGGCATGTTTATTGTGCCTGTTGCAGCCAATGCCGAAGAAATACGCCTGCTTATTAACAAACTGCTGGCTACAGATACCTTTACCACAATCGAATCTAAATTTTTAGCAGATGCCCAACTAAACCGGCGGGCAGACATACAAAGCCCGGAATTTTTGGCGGAGATTTCTGATGCACCGGCAGTGCGCCTTATGTATTCGATTATCGAATCCGGTGTATTGCGCCGCGCCAGCGATATTCACATCGAGCCATACGGCGGCAGCCTTCGTACCCGTTTTCGTATAGACGGCGTTTTGTATACATACAATTTAGTAGACATTTCTTTACTTTCCAATGTAATTTCACGGCTAAAAATTATGGGCGGTATGGATATTTCCGAAAAACGCCGCCCGCAGGACGGGCGGTTTACTTTGCTTATTCATGAAGAAAAAATTGAATTCCGGCTTAGTACACTGCCCACTACTTTAGGTGAAAAGGCAGTAATCCGCATATTGTACAACCAGGCAACCCGCCTTGCAAAAGATGAACTGGGCTTTTTCCCCGACGACCTTCAACGTTTGACAAGCCTTTTTAACAGGTCTTACGGTGCAATCTTTATTACAGGCCCTACAGGCAGCGGGAAATCCACTACCTTAAACAGCTTTATGGCAGAGCTTAACAAAGAAGGCGTAAATATTGTTACCGTAGAAGACCCTGTGGAAAACCCGCTTGCCGGTGTAAATCACGTTAATATAGAAAGAGCGGCGGGGGTTACGTTTGCCGGTGCGTTAAAACACATCCTGCGGCAAGACCCGGACATTATCATGATTGGTGAAATACGTGACGAAGACACCGCACGCATAGCTATCCAAGCCGCCACAACAGGACATGTGGTGCTGAGTACACTGCACACAAACGACGCAGCAGGCGTAATTGAGCGGCTTATGGATATGAGAATAGAGCCATACTTGTCCGCAGCAGCCCTTAACGGCGTAATTTCCCAGCGGCTTGTACGCCGCGTTTGCCCCAATTGTGCTAAGCTTACTGTAATATCTGCACGTTATGCAACTATACTTGGCATCCCGGAATCTGTAAATGTACTTGAAGCCAAAGGCTGCGAAAGCTGCGCAAACACAGGATATAAAGGACGTTTGGCCGTTTACGATTACATTATTCTAGACGAAAGTACGCAACGCAACATGAGTACCCGCCCATACGAATTTGCCGCGGAATTGCGTAAGCATAACACCTTTAAAGAAAACGCGCTGCGGCACCTATATGCGGGAAACACCACCCCGGAAGAGATTGTGAAGATTTTGAACATGGTATAAGCTTACCCCCTGATATCAGGGGGTAAAAATTTTATTTTATTAGTCTTTCTTGACTTCCCGGAATGTGATAATATTGGTACACAAGGAGGACTTACATTGATAGACAAAACCGTAGAGTACAAAGACATAATTATGGTGATGGATGGCCCACGGGCCTTGGCCACACCCCAGCCCACTTTACCCCTCGGGTTTAGCTTCCGCTTTTTTAACGGCAGCGAAGACATTGCCCACTGGTGCAGGATTGAAGCTTCCGTTGACGAATTTGACACAATAGAAGACGCACACACCCATTTCCAAAAAGAGTTTGGCCCCCACATGAGCGAAGTAATAAAACGCTGCGTATTCATAGTAAATGACGCGGGGCTGCCTATCGCAACCGCCATGGGCTGGTTTAGCAGCGGCGAAATTACAAACCGCCTGCACTGGATAGCCGTTTGCCCGGAATACCAAGGGCTGGGGCTGGGCAAAGCCGTAAGCCAAAAAGCCGTTACCGTTTGCGTAAACCTGCTGCCGGGTAAACCCATATGGCTAAGCACACAAACTTGGAGTCACCGGGCTGTTTTGATGTATCACAAACTGGGCTTTAACATGCTTAAAACCAAAATAAAGCTAAGCGAAGGCAATTCTTACGCCCGGGATTATAACGCGGCTATTTCTGTTCTAGAAAGCGTACTGCCCCCGGCAGATGTACAACAATTACGGGAAACGGTAATAACAAAAGGGCTGTCTCGTTAGCCTTAAGCGTTCCTTGCTTAGCGAGACAGCCTCTTTTATATTTAGATGTTTTTAGTTATTTATAGCGGTGTTTGACCGCCGGCCATTTGACGCTCTTGTGCTTCGATCATTTTCTTAACCATGTAGCCGCCGACGTAACCCGCTTGCGCGCTTGTAAGGTCACCGTTGTAACCTTGCTTCAAAGGTACGCCAATTTCGCTGGCAACTTCGTATTTAAACCTGTTAAGAGCCTCTTTAGCATGTGGCACTGCTGCTGTGTTTGAGCTTGATGTGCTTGAATTTGTTGTATTCATTATTTTTTCTCCTTTATGCTTTGGGTTAGCATGTATTCGTAATTTTCGAACACACACGATGGTGATAAATTACATTCACCATTACGAACCTAGTATTTGCGGGAGATATTTTTTTATGCAGGAATTTTGTGTTAATTTTTGTTTTGCCGGTTGATGAAAATTAGCCTTGGATTTTGTTTTTGTTGAGTATGAGAACGTTACGTGTTTTTACATGTTTTTGCTGCGTTTTTGTCAAAAAATACTATAAAGGCGAATGTAGTTGTGGTATGCTTGTGTTAGTGATGATTGATGGCAAGGATGAGGTTATGGATTTTCTGAAAAATTCTGTGATTGATGAAGAATAGCGAATATGTTATGGGAGCAAACTTATACTTTTGGAGGACGGATTATGAAATACGAAGAGGTTTCTCTATCTCTCATAAATGCTTTTCCTGATTTTGTTATTGATGAAGTTAATGAGGGCTTACCTTATTGTATCGCAGGTAGTTTTGCTCACTATTTATTAGATGCATATAAAAATAATTCTTTTGATGTACTTACTCTGGCAGGCGAGTTTATTGAAGCACTCTATTCGTACAACGATGATGAAATGGATATTTTAGCCATTGTAGGGTATTTAGAGGCAATACAAAATGTCTGGGGTAATAATTCAGTGGACCCAGAAGAAATGGTCAAATATATGGGTAATACATCTCAAAAATGGTGGGTAAAACTTAACGATTTTTGGAATGGCGACATAGATGCTTCGCAAAAATGTGATTATTAACATAGAGTTTCGAGGTGCAAATTATGCTTGTTAGGGTTTTTGACATTCAGCGTAATACTTATTTTAGGTCAGAGGTATATGCAATTATTAATTCTGGCTGGTATGAAAAGCGATTGGTGATTTTTTCAGAAGATGGCAACAGCTATTTTAAGTTTTTAGATTACATTGATAAACGAGATCCTAATACTTTCGGAGCATTGATAAACAATATTTCATCTGAGGGCTTTGACCCTACAGGGAAATGGGTACACCATCACAGTAATGATGTTGACAAAAAACTTAAAGACTACGAAAAATTATTAGACGATGATATTCGTTTTTTTGAGTATCGTGGCTATTCGTGGATTTATGATGATAAGTATTTATTAACTGACCTCTTGAAAGGGAATGCCGTACCAGTGAAGAAATACGCATCTGAAATGCCTGTACCCAGTAATCATAAATTAGAAGGCTGGCACTATGTTGAGAGACAACATGATATTGATTTCCTCTTTGACGAAACTGTCGGATTCCATGACAGCGTACTGAAAGACTTGAACTATGTAAGCGGTGCCTACATTAATAATGAAAATCAAATGCACGCTGTAGACAGTGTAAGAACGGTTACAATGCGATTCGATAGTCAATGGAGCCGCTCGATTGAAATGGTTTTTGAAGGTGTAGTTAAGCTGAATTTACAACCTTCTGCAGACAGCATGGCATCTTTTCTATATGATGCATCTATGTTTATACAAGATGAAACTATTTTTTTCTTTGATTCGCGAATTGATTCAATTGACAGATCATACGACGGTACTTGGATAGAATCATATGGGTTAAGATGGCGTTTTCTTAGTGAACATCGTAAAGTGTTATACATTCCCAATTACTGATTTTATCAAAAATTTCAAATTATCAACGGCACACTATTTCTAAAGCTTGATTAATGTGTCGAAGTATCCACTACTCCCTCAAACACCCAACCGGCACAATATAAACCCCATCATCACGCCTATACCCAAATTCCGTAGCCGTCAGAACCATCAAAAACGATGGTTCTTTC
>WQTQ01000116.1 GCA_009786175.1 Bacillota bacterium
TTCCGACGAGATTTTCTCCTTGCTACAGTATCTTGACTTTAACGAGACTGCTGTCTGTGCTTGAAGTGCCGCTTTTACGGGCTTTCTTGTAAACTGGTGATATATAATATTCCTTGTATCAAAGTTGCGTAAAATACCCCCTTTTGATAGAATTTGTATTTTTTCAGAACACTCTCCTTTACCACACCCATAATTTTCTGTATACACCGGGTTCCGAAAATTCAACCAGACCCAAGTCTCTTAGTTGTTGCAAGATTTGTCGAACCTTTGCTTCACGATTATTATTCCGGGGATACTTCATTTGCAATTGATGAGCCATTAATCGCACCTCGGACGATGTGAAAATTTCATCGAATGAGCCAAGCAATATGAAGACATCCTTCTTCCAACCGGATAATCCTTGAGTAATGGCAAGCACATTTTTATCTGGTATGACAGACAAGTCCGGACTTGGATATTGTACTCTTGGCACCGGCGGAAGTCTTTTTAACAAAGATGCCATTTCCCTAATTATCCGTTCTGTAATTTTAGTAACGTCTTCTCTTGCAATTATATAGTCGTAATAGCCTAACGCAGAAGAAACAATCCCGGCGTCGTTCGTTATTACACCGCATTCCATATTATTTTTCAAGCCGTTTGAAGTTAGATTTGCCGATGTCACAATGCATTGGGAATCATCAAAAATATAAAGCTTAGCATGTAAGTTAGAGCAATTAAAGGCATTTCCACCAGTGGTTATTATTTGCTGTATTGCATCAAGGTCTGACGCTTTTACATGGAAATCTCGCAAGTTTACTTTTGTAATAATGTCAAAAGAAGTATTTTTTTGTTTTACTCTAATTATATCCTCCATAATCTCATTTTTTATGTATGGCGCGCAAAGCTTTATACTCTTTTCAGAACTTTCACACAATGAGATCATGCTGTTGTAAAATTTATTTGTTATTAGCTTTGTCATTGTATCACCTACATATTCTAACAACTTTGTACCAGCCCACTAAACGAAAGGCTTTGACTACAAATTGCAAAATTTCAACCGGTCCGAAAATTGGACCGGTTGAAATTACGCCTCATCTACAACCTACATACATAAACCCCATAGGGCTTCATCCTGTAATCTCCTTTAGGCATGGCCTTATCCGTAATTATATCCACCATGTCTAGCTCCAGAGTTACAGTTTTTTCTTCTTCGGTAAAGTTCATAACAAAGTAGTAGCTGGCCGTGTCGCTTGCACGGGTTTGCACAGATACCCCCGCTTGAGCCTTAACCGGTGGGGCATTTACGCTGCACAAACTCAAATCTGTGGTTAACAGCCTGTGGTAAAAGCATTGTAAAAAGTTGCTGCTCGTACGCGTGCCTACGAAGTACGCTTTACCGCTGCCGTATGCATTCACCGTAACGGCAGGTGTGCCTTTGTAAAAGTCGCTGCCGTAGGTGGCAAGCACTTCCGCCCCTTGGTTTTCGATAACTGCGCAATAGTCAAACGCTTCATATATTTTGTCGGCTGCAAAGCCCACAAGGCTGTTTCTTTGCGATGGGTACAGCGTATCTGTTTCCCTTATAGTTATGCCAAAAATTTCTCGCAACATTGGGTGAAAACTGCCTTCATGTACAAGATCGGTTTCGTCTGCGATACCGGAAATGTAGGTGGATACCAGCCTGCCGCCATTTCTTACGTACTCCTTAAGCCCGTTTGCAAGCGCATCGCCAACCATGTAAAGCATTGGGGCAATAACCAGCGCGTACTTGCGTAAATCCTTATCCTTTGTAACCACATCTACCGGAATATTGGCATCCCAAAATGCCTTATAATGGGCATGGACGGTTTGCGGATATTTTCTGCTTTGGCGGCTGAAGCCTTCTATGTCGGCAAGGGCCCATTGAGTTTCTACATCGTACAAGACCGCCACTTTTGCCGGGGTGTCGCTGTTTTTTATTTCCGATACTTTTTCCAACATTTCGCCAACGGCTTGTACGTCCCTAAACACGCGGTTATCGACAGAATTATCGTGGTCCACCACCGCGCCGTGGAATTTTTCCGACGAACCCCGGGATTTACGCCATTGGAAATACATAATGGAATCCGAACCGTGGGCCAGTTTTGCCATAGAGGAAAGCATATGCATTCCCGGCCGCTTTGACCTGTTAACAGGCTGCCAATTTACCATACTTGGGGTGCATTCCAATATCAGAAACGGCTGATTTTTTAAAGTGCGGAAGTAATCGTTCATAAAAGCCAGCTTGGAGGCCAAAAACTCCGTGGTTTCGTAGTCGTTGTGCCAGGCGGGGTAGGCATCCCACGTAATCATGTCAACTTCCTTTGCGAAAGGGGCGTAATCCAGCCCATCAAATGGGTGTGGGGAAACCATGTCTGCCATAAAATTAGTAGTTATTGGAATATCCGGCGTAATCTCACGCAAGGGCACAATTTCGTGACGGTAGAAGTCAATGGTCTGATGGGTGACAAACCGCTTCCAGTCCAGATTTAGCCCATGTATGCCGCTTTCTCCAATTGGGGATGGCGGTTCTACTTGGGAAAAGCAAGTGTAAGTGTGGCTCCAAAACGCGCTCCAATATGCGTGGTTTAATGCGTCCAGGGTCACGTATTTTTTCTGTATCCATTTGCGGAAATTTTCCCGGCAGTAATGGCAGTGGCACTCGCCGGAATATTCGTTGGATACGTGCCACATAAGAATTGCCGGGTGGCTTTTGTACCGTTCTGCCAGCTTGCGGTTTATGATACCAATTTTTTGGCGGTACACCGGGGACGAGAAGCAGTGGTTGTGCCTGCCGCCCTGGCGCATTTTCTCCCCACGGTTGTTAGTGCGCAGTATTTCCGGGTATTTTTGCGAAAGCCAGGCGGGGCGCGCCGCGGAAGGTGTGGCAAGTACAACCTTGCCGCCATTACTGTGGATGTCGTCAATAATTTTGTCCAGCCATTCGAATTTGAAAACGCCTTCTTCCGGCTCTAATGCCGCCCACGCGAAAATGCCCACGCTGAATGCGTTAGCGTAAACTTTTTTCATAAAAGCTATGTCATCCGCAAGCCTATCGGGGTATTGCAGCCATTGGTCCGGGTTGTAGTCACCGCCATGTAATAGGCGCGGTTCTTTTGTGTACCTGTCAAATTTCAAAATTTCCAATGTAAGTCACCTCTGCTTTATTTATATGGTACTCAGCGGGAAGCGATGGTGTCGCTTTCTCAATGGATTGTTTGTGCGATTTTGTTCTTAATGTAATCCAATATTTTATCGCAAAACATTTCTGTCTTTGCAACATCCAAGCAGTATTCTTCAAAAACCATGTCGCATTCTTTTATCGCAGATTCGTACTGCTCTTTTGTTATCTCGCCGGAGTAATATGCCTCGTCAAGCTCATCACGGTCCTCAATATTCGAATCGCCCTGTGGTGTGAATACCACATCCAAGTATTTGTCAATGAAAACAACCACGCCGTCAGGATCATAGTCGATGTTTTCGATAATATCCGCATACCATAAGGATACTTTACTGTTAGGCAGATATTTGGCGGTTAGTATGTGGCTTTTTCCATCAGGGATTAGTTAATCCACGAAATTGATAATATCGGGGGAATTTAACCTTATTGTGTTTCCACCAACCATCACGGTCAAGGCGTTTTCGCTTCATTGTTTCACTCCGCTCACACCGGCACACTTTCCTTGTACAGCACCTCAATGCCAATATCCACAAGGGGACGCCATTCGATGTAATAACCGGTTATATTACAACTGTTGAAACGCTCCACGTCTTTTAGTTCCGCGTATTTTGTCATCTCAAGGTACGGTGTCATGTCAAAAATGCGTACTTCATTACCTTCAAACTCAATTTGCAGTTTGTAATCCGGCAACGCTTTAACAGATACAAACTTGGGCAAAATTTGATAGTGAACCATTTTGGTTATGGCGGCTTTTAGGGTTTCCTGCTTGTAATGCTGATTCCAGCGGTTTACGGCTATCCAGTCGAATATTCCGGCGGTTTCCCGTGGCCAGCCATCGCCGCTCATTTGTGTGATGGCCCGTTCCATGTCCGCAAAAGTGGAAATAATTCCGCCTCCACCACCACCGGCGGCCGCAACAACAATGCTGGGCTTGTCCCTGTGGAAAGATACTTCATCTTCCCGGCTGTCCCACTGCTTGGTAGCTTGGCAGCGGCGCAGTTTATCTACGAAAATTTTTAGCTCTTCGCTAATTTCGCCCCAGTATACGGGGGTGATGTACACATATGCGTCTGCTTCCTGCACTTTTTTCTGCAGGTCGTTAAAGCCGTCTTTATCGCCAAAAATACAGCGGTGCTCCCGGAAGCAAATGCCCCAGCCGTCGCCGCACATTTTGCATTTGGTGATGCTCATGGCGGACAGACGGATTGTTTCAAAGCCAACGTTTAGTTCCGCGGCTGTTTCTTCCGCCACTTTTACGAAGGAGTGGGTAATGCCTTCTGTTTTTGGTGTGCCGGAGATAATTAGGAGTTTCATGTGTTTTATTCCTTTCTTAATAATTTTCATGGAGCCTTAAACACTACTTGCTACTTTGTCGTTTGCAATCCATATTCCAATTCTAAAAGCCGCCAGTAATATGGGATGAGTGCTTCATCGAACCCTCCTTGATGCTTACTTGCAAATGGCAGGGGTGATATTTCAACAATTTCAAAGCAGTAACCACCACACCCGCGATACGTGGTATTTTCATATTTCCAATCAAAGCGATATTTACACGTTTCATTACAATCATGACAATAATCTCTGGAAAACAAACCCTTAATTTGGTCTGGCATAGTGATTATTTCAGACATATATTTTTCCATATTGCGTAAATACAGTTGAAGCGAACATCTGCCATAGCTGTCTGTTCCACCTCTTCGCATATCTCTGACAATTCGTTTTGTCTTTAGGGTATAATTGCCATCAAATGTTATACCCTTGTAGTTCAATGAATGATTATAGAAAGCGGTAAGAAAATCATTATCGGCATCAGATGTACCATGATACTTAGCTTCATCTGACAACCATTGTTGGTCAGTTATTTTCCCCATATCGGCAGTTACTTTATAATCGAATATATAAGCCCGATGGTGATATTCTGTCGGCCACATTTTAACTTGACTGTTGCCCGATTTCATTTGAGTATATAATGTCTTGAGATTCCAAATCCACTAGCTTCAAGCCATACGCTTCTGGCTGTTTTGTCATATCAAAGTGAATATTTTTCATTAACTCATGAAAATGTGAAAAATGCTTAGGGTAATCCTCTGGCAGACCACTTTTCACAGGATAATCGTTTGGCACAGGAAACATTGAACGTGCAATATTTACTGCGCTATGTTGCACATGATATTTATATTCCATAGATTTATCTTCCCTTCGGTTAAAATCAAGTTAATCTCGTGCCACCCAAATTGACGGCATAATAGTAAACCTTATACCACGCTATAGTTTTTTTCTTAAAAAATACTGCACAATATCATCTGGGTAATCGCTAAGTTCTGCAAAAACTTCATATCCACATGCCTTGTAAAATTCAGGAGATTGATAGTTAAACGTGCTTGTATGCGAAAAAACACACCCTTTTTCCTTTGCAATTTTTTCCGCTTGAGTCAATAATATTTTCCCATATCCACGTCCCCTATATGCTTTGTCTAGCCACATAACATCAATGTACATGGACAAATTAAAGGTATCACAGGATATTGCACCTATAACCTTATCACCATCCTTGAGAAACAGAACAATATCTACTCCAGGCTTTTTCAACAAGCCCGATGTATTTTCAACATTATGCCTAATAAGGCTTTCGCATATAAATTTAAACTCCTCGTCTGTATAGCGCGTAGTAACTAACACGTTATCATGTAATTTTTGTTCATACTCAACACCCGAATTATATATTTCCATTGCATTGCCCTCCTGTTGTTAATATAAATTGCCATTGCATTGCCTTTTGCCGCCCACCTCGGCGGCATAATAACAATCACTTGCTGAAAATAATGAAGTTAGACACCATTGCTCGAAATCCAATGAAATCACGGAGTTGCGGGCTTTTTCTTCTGACTCACACCGGCCTTCTGCCGACCGAACCATCAAGCAAGGTGAAAAACTCTCGACTCTTGGGCAGAAAACTATAAGCATCTATCTAATTCTACTTCCAATACATCAGCAAACCTTTGGATATGTTGCCCCAATGATTTTTCCCATCTTTGTATTTTATCATCACACCTAAGTTCAAGCGGGTTTTTTCTTATTTGGACTACTTTTTCCATGATAGTTGTATCAGGACAGATATTTTCATTTATTGCCCATTCACCTGCGTTTGTTTTCGCAATTATCTTATTTGTCCTAAGTGTATATAAACATCTTGCAATATCCAGAAGCCATCCACCACCCGACTTACCGTGTTGCCTTATTGTATCATAGTGACTTTTTATTGCTTTTATAACTTCTTCTCTTGTTGGAAATGAAATCAACTGCCGGAAGTCATCACCGTAAAGCAATCTTCCATTTTCAAGCAGTTCAATTGTGCTGAACGGACACAGCTGATACGTATTTGTAATTTGTTGTCCACTTGTCCCCCAGTATATAACAGTATCCTCAGCGTTTTGCAAAAAGGCATCAAGTGTTAATAAGCCACCTTCAAACAATCTAAAATATGGGTTTCCTTCATGTTCAGATAATAATGTTTGCCGTAAATTTACTAATTCATCAGCTTGCTGGGATTGGATTGGTTTGTCTGTAAGGCATATTAAGTCTATATCGCTCCAGCCAAGTTTGAAATCATCAAGAACAATTGAACCAAATAAAAAAATGGAAGGGTTATTGTTATTTAATATGTTCGTAATTCTATTTACCATGGTGTTTATGCTTTGTTCCATTCAAGTACCTCCAGTCATTGATTGCCCTACCCCACACATTGCTCTTTGCCGCCTATTTGGCGGCATAATTGAAAACATTAACCAACAAATAATGAAAATAACGATAACAAAAAGACCTTTGAATAGATTCTTCCATCTTGCCTAGCTCTGTAAAATCCAGCATTTCCGCCAACCTCCAAGGCAATCGTCACCGGTTTTCAAGAAGCCACAAACAATTGTTCGGCGCTCAGTGAAATCAAGGGGTTGTGGACTTTGCGTTCCGTCTCACGCCGACCGCCTGACGACTGGCATTTACGGAAAATTGCTTGGACTCCCAGCAAGGTAGACCAAAACTTGTTGTCTAACTGAAGAAGATGCCTATTATCAACGTGCGCAATACTGCTATTATGACGCTATGCCAGCTCGGAAGGATGACACATTCGCCTTTGCGCCTCGTCTATCGCAGTCATAAATGTTGTATATTCGTTCGAATCCTTTAAGCGAAAATATAAACAGCGAAGAAAATTTTTCTTGTTCGTATTTGAATTGTAGTTCCTTACAAACTCATCCGAATGTATGGATAATCCCTTTGAATCAGCTGCTTCAAAGCTATTAATCCATTGTAAGACTTCATCATTAGATAAAAGTTTCCTGCTAAAAGCACCTACCACAGCACGCACATGCCTGTCTTCCTCATTATGACTAAAAATATATGTTTCCACACTCATCATTTCTTTGATGGCATAAAGGATGCTTATTAATCCATCAACTCTGACAGATTGAGATTTTGCCAATTCCCACAAAACATCGGATATATGTGATGCAGAATGCGCCCATCCCTTGGTGGTGTTTACAAAACCCCTAAAATCTTTTTCATTTGCACAATATCTTAATGTTTCGCTTAGCACATGGCTTATTTCTTCGTTATCAAGAAAATTGGTGTCGTGTCTGTTGTTTTGCCACAATATCCATCTGATTATCAACGAGGTAAATGAGCGATTAAAAACAGAATCGTTATCAAGTTTACCGATGCCGTTAAATAAATGCTCATCACTTAAACACTTCCAGAGAAGCTCTTTTGTTTGGTCAGTTGAAATTTTTTGGCATGTTATTATTTCATAAAGTGCTGTCAGTATAAGTTCGTCCCTTAACTCGCCGTCAATTGAACCGATATTGCTTAATAATTCACAAGCAAAATTATAGATGTCAGTTGTACGATCTAGTTCCCAGTTGCTTTCGCGTATTGATCTCAATTTTGCTTTCAATACATCATTACTGTGCATAACATAAATCATCCTTAACATAAATTTTCTTACTGATTTACCTCTTGCCGCCCGCTTGACGGCATAATAAAACAAACTAAACGAAAGCTAACGAAATTAGATGTAACTACATGAAAGTTACATGGATTCTTTCATTTTGTCAAACACCTTAAAACTCAGCATTTCAGCCAATCTCCAAGGAAAGCGTCAGCGGTTTTCAAGACAACCTAGACGTCGCTGGATTGTTTCGCACTACGCACAAGTGCGCAATGGTTCGCAAAACAGGCATGGGAAATTTACCACGTCTTTACCCCGTGCTTGGATATTTTTAAAACTTCCGCCGTATAAATTTCGCTTTCCAAAAACTTCGCTTCC